>JAHHLF010000158.1 GCA_018679315.1 Bacteroidia bacterium
CCACTACCCACTACGAGAAGCGATTTGGGTTGTTTCTTAAGTGTCATCGCTTCCCTGTAGCCTATGATCTTTTCCCCATCCTGCGGCAAACTGGGTAATTCCCTGCTCCGTGCACCGGTAGCAATAATGATATGCTTGGCCTGGTGTTCAGATACTTTATCTGTTTTATCCTTTACGGAGATCTTTTTTCCGGGCAACAAGGTACCATGGCCTTCCAGGACATCGATCTTATTCTTCTTCATCAGGAAGTTAACGCCCTTACTCATACCGGCAGCAACATTCCTGCTTCTCGCTACTACAGCATCAAAATCTTTATCGGCTTCCTTCACCTTTAGTCCGTAGTCTTCTGCATGCTGCAGGTATTCAAACACTTGTGCAGATTTCAATAGCGCTTTTGTTGGAATACAACCCCAATTCAGGCAAACGCCACCCAGGCTTTCCTTTTCTACAATCGCTGTTTTAAATCCTAATTGAGAAGCCCTAATGGCTGTCACGTACCCTCCTGGTCCACTGCCCAGGACAATGATATCGTATGAACTCATTTGCCTATATTTTTTGTTGTTTTCTGCGGAGGCAAAGGTACAAAACCAAACGAAACAGAATGAGCTGGAAACAAGGAAACCTACACCCTTAGAATACCTACTTTGAGTTAAAGTATTTTTTATTGAATTCCTCTGATTTTCCTTTAGGGATGGAGAGGGAGACCCATTGCTCTCCTTTTATGGATTTACCCAAGTAGACCAGTTGGCCCACATGACTTGCATAGTGGGCTAATTGTCTGTGGATAGCCTGTATAATACTATGTGGTTCTTGACGGATCCTTACAGTGCTGCTAAAATTGTCCTCATTAACTTGAGCCAGGGCATCAAATACCCACTTCCATCCGGCAGACCAGGCCTCTTTCAATTCCTCCTTGTTCGTAAAAGGATCAACAAATTCAGTATCCCTGTTTCGCCATGACTTTTCCCCGTCCTCTTCCAGGAAATTTGTCCACCTGCTCCGCATATTACCAACCAGGTGTTTTACGATCTGGGCAATTGAGTTATCATCTTCCTTGTAGGTAAATTGGATTTCTTCCTCGCTTAGTCGCTCAAACGTTTTTTCACCTAGTGCTTTATATCGCTCAAATTCGCGGATAGCACTGGCCATGAATTCTTTTGAGATAGACGAGTCCACTATTCCTGACTATTGGGAATAAAAGTAAGCGCCGCACCATTTATGCAATGACGTTTACCCGTGGTTTCCCGCGGACCATCATCAAATACATGCCCTAAATGTCCACCGCAAACGGCACAGTGTTCTTCGGTTCGGGGATAGCCGATCTTATGGTCAACGTCATAGGCGACATTGCCTTCGATCTCCCTGTCGAAACTTGGCCAACCGGTTCCCGAATTAAACTTATGTTCGCTTTTAAACAAAGGAGTACCGCAACCGGCACAGGCGTATACACCTTCCCCTTTATTATACAATAACTCACTGGAGCCCGGACTTTCTGTACCTGCTTTGCGAAGCACATAGTATTGCATTTTGCTTAGCTCTTTCTGCCATTCAGCATCTGTCTTGGTTACAGCATAGGCAGTTTCCGCTTTTTCAGAAGTTGTATCTGTAGTCTCTTTCTTTTGAGAATTCCCCTGGCAGCCAATAACTAAAAACGCCAGTAATAATGTGGTGGTACGGATCATAGTTTTTGTTTTTCTAAGTCGGACTTTAGAGATGAACTTTACAAAAATAAGACACCTCCCATGAAAATGGAAGGTGTTTTTAGATTAATCAAGGGATTGACGCGATATCAAATCCTTATCAATTTGGAGCTTCGTCATCACAGCATCCAGGTTCGTAGGATCAAATGTTTCATCCTTGCCAAATTCTGCGGGTACTATGGCCACGCGGAATATCTGATCATCCGTATCTCCCGGACCTAAGGTAGCCAAGTCAAAATCTGATTCCAGAAAAATGCTGACATCAAAAAAGGTATGATCAAAATTGTATTGTAAGATTCCCTGATCAAGTAATCGTGTCTGGGGCAGGAGCCTCCACACATCTGCAAATTCTCCGTTGGAATCTTCTACTTGTTCCCATAGGATGTATACCAATACGATATCAGATTCAAATACTTCCACGTCTAATGGAAATTCAAAGAATAAGGCATAGTTATCTGCTGCGGTGAATGTTCCCTCGATTTCAAGCACTTTACCCAGGATATTAATACCATCCTGTCCATCAAAACCGTCCAAGCCATCAAAACCAGGAGGTCCCGGAGGTCCTACTGGGCCTTCGCATGAAAGGAATATCAGGCCTGTAAGTGCAAATAATAAAATACTGATCTTTCTCATCGTTGTTGTTTTAGTGTTAGGGACCTTTTTGGGGAAGGTCTTGAATTTCATTTGGAATAATCTGTTTCAAAAAGCGTTCCAAAATGCAATTGCTTTCATGAAATCTAAGGGTAAAAACCCTGATTTACATGTGAAAGTTCACTAATATTGCACCAAATTTCAGTTGATGGCGAAAGTGATAGTACATTCCCTCTTTACGGATTTTGATATTCAACTTTTCAAGGCAGGGAAGCATTACCGACTTTATGAAAAGATGGGCTCCCATCCTATTGAGGTCGAGGGTCAGAAAGGAACCTATTTTGCCGTATGGGCACCTTCAGCTAAAAGTGTCTCAGTAATTGGTGATTTTAATTTCTGGAAGGATGGGGACCACCCACTGAATGTGCGCTGGGATGAAAGCGGAATATGGGAAGGTTTTATTCCTGATTTGCTTCCCGGTACTACCTATAAGTATAGTATCTATTCCCATAATGACAACATTCATACTGAGAAGGCAGATCCTTATGGGCGCGTAAGTGAAACACCCCCTAAAACGGCTTCCGTAGTTTATGAAGACGCCTATGAATGGCAGGACAAAGCCTGGTTAGGCTATCGGAAAGATAAGAATGGCCTTGACAAACCTTATGCCGTATATGAAATGCATATGGGATCGTGGAAGCGAAAAGAGAACAACGACTTTATGTCGTATCGGGATCTGGCAGGAGACCTGGTGCCCTATTTAAAAGAAATGGGCTTTACGCATGTAGAGTTTATGCCAGTTATGGAGTATCCGTTTGACCCCTCATGGGGCTATCAGCTCACCGGGTATTTTGCACCTTCTTCCAGGTTTGGCACTCCATCAGATCTGAAATACCTCATAGATACACTTCACCAAAATGATATTGGCGTTATCCTGGATTGGGTGCCCTCTCATTTTCCAAGCGATGGTCATGGTCTTGGGTTTTTTGACGGTTCGCATTTATATGAACACCCGGATACCAGAAAAGGCTATCATCCCGACTGGAAGAGCTTGATATTTAATTACGGTCGCAATGAAGTACGTGCTTTTCTGATCTCCAATGCGCTTTATTGGCTGGATCAATTTCATGTAGACGGTCTGAGGGTAGATGCAGTGGCATCTATGCTGTATTTAGACTATTCCCGCGAAGATGGGGAGTGGGAGCCAAATATCTATGGCAGTAATGAAAACCTTGAGGCGATCTCTTTTATTAAGGAATTCAATGGCCATGTCTATGAGAATTTTGAAGGCGTACAGACAATTGCAGAGGAATCTACTGCCTTTGGTGGTGTTACCCGACCTGTTGACCTGGGTGGACTAGGTTTTGGAATGAAATGGATGATGGGCTGGATGCATGATACACTGGAGTATTTTAAGAAAGATCCGGTCTACCGAACACACCATCAGAACGACCTGACCTTCAGTATGACCTATGCCTTTACTGAAAACTTCATGTTACCTTTTTCGCACGACGAAGTTGTTTATGGAAAACAATCCCTGTTGAATAAAATGCCGGGAGATGAGTGGCAAAAATTTGCGAATTTGCGTCTGCTATATGGATATATGTACACGCATCCGGGAGCGAATCTTTTATTTATGGGTGCTGAATTTGGGCAATCTGCTGAGTGGAATTTTCAGTATTCCCTGGATTGGCACTTGCTCCAATATGAGGTTCACAGCGGCGTACAATCCTTCATGAAAGACTTGAATCGCTGTTATACAGGGAATCCTGCCTTGTATGAAAAACAGTTTAGTCCGGATGGTTTTCAATGGATCAGCTATGATGACCATGATAATTGTGTTTTGGCGTACATCCGCAAGGGGCATGACGAAGAAAATGATCTTATCGTCTTGTGTAATTTCACACCAGTGCCAAGGGAATCTTACAATATTGGAGTTCCCTCGAACAAAAAATATTCTTTGGTTTTAAACTCTGACGACAGTAAATACGGAGGAAGCGGACAAAAACCTGGCAGCCTGAAGGTAAAAAAGAAGGCAGCACATGGTTTTGATCAGTCTTTGATACTAGACATCCCGCCCTTGTCCGTACTTATCATAGGATAACTTCTTGAAAAGTATCGTAAAAAGTAGTTCACTCAATTTTTGTATGTGCCTTCAATAGCTTTTTTTTGTGAGGCGTAAAAATCAGCCTATATGATTACCAATACAGAACTGGAACAAAAAGGAAATCTATTTCCCAATGAAGTCATTTCCTTTTCGCAAGACGCAGACACTTTATTTTTTACGACGGCTAATGGAGTGATACTGGAGTTGACCGTAATACGGAATAGTGCGTTCAGATTTCGATATGCAACAGATTTGACATTCCAACCTGATTTCTCCTACGCGATCAGTCCGAATGCCACCAGGGGATATAATCAACTTGATTGTACCGAAGCTAAAGATCACTACGAGATACGCACCACTAAGCTGGTCGTAAAAATTTCCAAAAAGAACTTAAGAGTTAAGATCCTGGATGTTGAAGGCAATGTGATCAATGAAGATGAACTCGGATTTCATTGGGAAGAAAATCAAACCCATGGAGGAAATCTTGTGAAAATGAGCAAGGTCACCCAGAATTCGGAAAGTTTCTATGGGCTTGGCGATAAGGCTACGCATTCCAACTTAAAAGGAAAGCGAGTAAATAATTGGGTTACAGATCAGTACGCCTTTGGAAAAGACCAGGATCCGCTTTATAAAGCCATTCCCTTTTTTCTGGGATTACATCATAACATCGCCTATGGGATCTTTTTTGATAATAGTTTCCGTACGTTTTTTGATTTTGCACATGAACGCAGAAGCACAACAAGTTTTTGGGCCGATGGGGGAGAGATGAACTATTACTTCTTTTACGGCCCGGAAATGTCGCGAGTAGTGAGATCCTATACCAATCTTACCGGGACTCCGGAACTGCCGCCACTGTGGGCGCTGGGATTTCATCAATCCAAGTGGAGTTATTATCCCGAAAGTCGTGTAAAGGAAATAGCCAAAAAATTCCGCGATCTAAAGATCCCTTGTGATGCCTTGTATTTAGACATCGATTACATGGATGGATTCAGATGTTTTACATGGGACAATGAAAAATTTCCAGACCCAAAACAGATGATCAAGGATCTTTATGCAGATGGGTTTAAGACCGTAGCCATGATAGATCCGGGGATTAAAGAAGATCGCGACTATTGGGTGTATAATGAAGCCTTGGAGAACGACTATTTTTGTAAACGTGCTGATGGCCCATTAATGCGCGGAAAAGTATGGCCAGGCGTCTGCAGTTTTCCTGATTTTACGAATCCTAATGTACGGGAATGGTGGAGCAAACTATATAAAGGGCTTATTGCAGAAGATGGAGTACATGCCATTTGGAATGACATGAACGAGCCTGCAGTGATGGAAGTGCCGTCTAAAACAGCACCTTTGGACACACGGCATGACTATGACGGACATCCTTGCAGTCATAGGAAAGCCCATAATATCTACGGCACTCAAATGGTTAGGGCCACATACGAAGGTGTCAAGAAATATGTGTATCCAAAACGCCCTTTTGTTATTACAAGGGCAGCTTATGCAGGAGCACAGCGATTTAGCTCAACCTGGACAGGCGATAATGTGGCTACATGGGAGCATCTGTGGATCGCAAATGTGCAGGTACAGCGCATGTGCATGAGCGGTTTCTCTTTTGTTGGCTCAGATATTGGCGGATTTGCAGAACAGCCCAATGGCGAATTATTTGCCCGATGGGTGCAGCTGGGCATTTTTCATCCGTTTTTCCGTGTACACTCCAGTGGCGATCACGGGGACCAGGAGCCCTGGTCCTTTGATCCGGAAGTGACAGATATTGTCAGGAAGTTTATCGAACTCAGATACCAACTCCTGCCTTACCTCTATACAGCGTTTTGGCACTATTCTCAAAAAGGGGTTCCCATGATCCAATCCTTAGTGTATTTTGATCAGGAAGATCCACAAACACATTTCAGGACGGATGAATTCATTTGTGGAGATCATATTTTAGCTTGCCCGATCCAGGAAGCAAATGCAAAAGGAAGGCGTATGTATATACCCAGGGGAAAGTGGCACAACTTTTGGACTGGAGAGATCATTGAAGGTGGGTTAGAACGATGGGTGGCAGCAGATATTGACAGGATCCCCATTTTCATAAAAGCTGGAGCTATGATCCCAAAATATCCTGTCCAGCAGTATGTGGGTGAGAAGACTTTTGATGCCTTGACTGTGGATGTATATTTTAAATTGGGATCGGAACAAAGCACCTTATATGAAGATGCCCATGAAGGGTTCGATTACAAGAAAGGTGATTTTAGTGTTCGCAATTTCAAGCTTGAGGGGAAAAAGAACTCCGTGATCATTCAGCAGTTCAAAGATGGGGCTTATATAACGCCTTATAAAACTTTGGATTTGCATTTGATCGGGCTGCCTTTTAAGATAGAAAAGATTGAAGTTGACAATGTGGAAGTACCCCTTGATAAAGTGAAATTGAACGGCGATAATAACATCGAGATCAGTAAGGATTTCACCCAGCTACACATTATAGGAAAATAATTTTTTTCGTACATTACGAAAACACAAACACTAACATTATGAATATGCGTAAACTCTTATTGGGTATCGCTTTACTCTTGCTTGTAGCTGCCTGTAAGGTGAACCCTTTTACTGGTAAAAAGATGTTGAATTTTTACCCGAACAGCCAGATCTTTCCTATGGCTTTTGCCCAGTATGATCAATTTTTAGGAGAGAATAAAGTTATCGAAGGTACATCAGAGGCTGTGATGATATCCCGAGTAGGACAACGGATTGCTTCTTCTGCCGAAAGGTGGTTAACCGCTAACGGCTATCCGGGCTATCTAAAAGATTATCAATGGGAATATAATCTTGTGAATGACGAAACCGTTAATGCGTGGTGTATGCCCGGCGGGAAAATTGTCTTCTATACAGGTATTCTCCCTATTACACAGACTGAAACAGGGGTGGCAGTGGTTATGGGCCATGAAGTAGCCCATGCACTTGCAGATCACGGTGCTCAAAGAATGAGTGCGGCAACAGTCCAGCAATTAGGAGCTGTCGCTGGAAATGTGGCTATAAAAGATCCACAAAAAAGAAATATGTTTAACCAGGCATATGGATTGGGTTCTACGATCGGACTCATGTTGCCTTTCAGCAGGAGCCACGAGACAGAAGCCGATAGAATTGGACTTCAGATCATGGCCATCGCCGGATACAATCCGGATGAAGCAGCTGAACTATGGCGCAGAATGAAGGCTAATGCCGGAAATCAAGCACCGCCGGAATTTTTAAGCACACACCCTTCTAATGATACTCGAATTGCGAATCTGACTGCATGGTCTCCTTTGGCCAAGGAAGAAGCCCGCAAGTTCGGCGTTCAGACTTTTCAATAAATAGACAGGCCCCCAAAGGGCTATTTAATTGTATATTCGAAGCTGTACACTAAAAGGTGCAGCTTTTTTTATGGCGCATTTGATCCCCATAAAGGGAAGTAAACGTTTGCTATATGCCTGGGCTTTCTACGATTGGGCAAACTCGGTCTACAGCCTGGTTATTGCTTCGGCCATTTTCCCTATTTTTTACGGTCTTTTGTTCCGAACTGCAGAAATTGACAAAGTAGTCATCTTTGGAGGGGAAATTGCCCGTGCTCCCCTGATCAGCTATGTTACATCTGCCGCTTTCGTTTGTATCGCCATAATAACCCCCTTTATATCAGGTATTGCAGATTACATGGGTAACAAGAAGGTGTTTATGAAATTCTTCTGTTACCTCGGCGGTTTGTCCTGTATGGGCCTTTATTGGTTTTCCCTGGAGCATATCTATCTCGGGCTGTTGTTCTACTTTTTCGGTCTTGTTGGTTTTTGGGTCAGCTTCGCCATCAATAATTCCTATCTACCCGATATAGCCTTCCCTGAGCAACAAGACGCCATTAGTGCAAAGGGATTTTCCCTGGGCTATATTGGAAGTGTATTGCTCTTGCTTTTTAACCTGGCCATGGTTATGAAACCTGAGATCTTTGGAATTTCAGATTCTCCCGGAGCCCCTGCGGAGATGAAAGCCATGCGTTATTCCTTTGTTTCTGTTGGGATCTGGTGGATCTTATTTAGTCAGTATACGTTTTACTACCTGCCTAAAGGAAATAAAAGGGAGGGAGAACGATCACGGATTATCTTGAATGGGTTTAAAGAATTGAAAAAAGTGTGGCATCAACTGGGTCAGGAAACGCGTCTCAAGCGATATCTGGGGGCATTTTTTGTCTACAGCATGGCCGTACAGACCATTATGCTTATTGCCGCATTTTTCGGGGAAGAAGAGATCGGCTGGAGTTCGGATACCGAGCGCACCACCGGCTTGATCGTTAGTATCATGGTCATACAATTGGTCGCGATCATAGGAGCTACACTCACGGCCAAAGCGTCTGAAAAGTTTGGTAATATAAGGACATTGATCACCATCAATATCTTATGGATCTTTATATGTGTTTATGCCTACTTTTTACAAACACCTATGCAATTTTATATTGCAGCTGGCTGTGTGGGGATGGTAATGGGCGGAATCCAATCTTTGTCCAGGTCTACGTATTCCAAATTCATCCCTGAGACGATAGACACTACTTCCTTTTTTAGTTTCTATGATGTATCAGAGAAGATCGGTATCATTATCGGAACCTTATTATATGGCATTGTGGCTCAATTTACAGGGAGCATGCGTAATGCCACGATATTCCTGGGCATTTTCTTTCTATTGGGTGTCTTCCTCTTATTACGAGTCCCAAAAAAACCCCATCAGACTACAGAAGCAGCCTGACGAGGTTCATTGAAGTGTAGTTCTATTACTCGTTCGTTTTGGTAATGTCTCCTGAGCCTGAAGTTTTACTTATGACTTTTGGATTGCCCTTGTAATAAATATCACCTGAACCCGAAACTTTGGCATTTAAACTTTCGGTGGCTGTAACTTTTATATCTGCAGATCCCGATACATTAGCAGTTACATTTTTTGCTTTTAATTCATATGCCTTAACATCGCCAGATCCTGATATGGAGATATCCAGATCATTGGCAGTGCCTTCCAGATTAATATCTCCTGAACCCGATAATGATACATCCAGGTCATTGGCATCTATATCCAGGGTAATATCACCCGAACCAGACATACTTGCTTTAAAAATATCAGCATTTAAAGCTGTTTTCCCTACTATATCTCCGGAACCGGACAAGGATACCTCCCTAATTTCTTTGACGGGTACGGTTATCTCTATGCCCCCACTTTTCCAACTGGATGGAGAAAGGTAATATCCTTTTTTAGGTTTGATCACAAGCTTATCATTCTTCACTTCAGTAATCAGGTATTCCAATAGGTTCTCTTCACCTTTAATGGTAATGTTTCCTTCATTCCCATTGACCAGATTCACATCAAACCAACCGGATACGGCTACACCATCATAATCATCGGTAGACCTTTCTATGGTCACCATTTTTCCATTTCCTTTAATTTTCTTGCCCCATTGTGCATAGGTGGTAAAAGTCATGCATAAGGCTGCAAAAAGTATTGTATAATTTTTCATCACTGTAG
>JAHHLF010000080.1 GCA_018679315.1 Bacteroidia bacterium
TCTCATTAACTATAATGCGATATAATATTACTTCATCAATAAAGGTATAGCTAACATCTTTTTGGACGCGGCGGGTAACGATTTCTATGGCCTTTTTCAGTTTATCTTCCGGGCGCGACATGCCATAGGTTTCGAGCACCAGCTGATACTCCAGCCAGGCCCAATACCAGGACGTTAGATAAAGCAACAGGTTATGCTTGCTTTCAAAATAACGATAGATAGAGCTTTCGTTGGAGCCAATTTTTTGGCCGAGCTTTTTAAAGGTAAAGGCCTCTAAACCGATCTCATCGATCAATTGAATACCATGCTCTAGTATACGTCTACCGAGATCTGATGTCTCAGGGTCTTTGACATATATTTTCTCCGGTACAGTAATCTTCAGATTGGATAGTAAATTTTCCATATTGAAATAAATATGCGCAAATATAATAGTATTACTATCATTTATGCAATAAATACTGTCAAATATTTGTTAAAATATTATGATACACTTGGTATTTTCCCGTTGACCTTTTGTAACCCCCATTACACATCCACCTCTATTTTCAACCTATATTTGCACAAATTGAACACATAATGGATATTATACTTCAACCCTGGCCCTGGTACGTATCGGGTGCTTTGATTGCCTTGGTTATGGTCTTGCTCGTCTATTTCGGGAAAACCTTTGGTATGTCATCAAATCTTAGGACTCTCTGCAGTATTGGAGGAGGCGGTAAATATTGTGGCTTTTTTCGATTCGACTGGAAAGCGGAACGATGGAATCTGGTAGTTGTCTTTGGAGCTCTTATCGGTGGATTCCTCGCTGTTACCTATTTGTCAGACGGATCTGTGATCGACTTGAATCCAAAAACAGTGGCCACATTGAACGGCTTTGGCTTCAGTGATGTAGGAGCGGGCTTAGTCCCACCGGAGATCTATGATCTGGGTGTCCTTTCCGGATGGAAAGGTTGGGCCCTTCTTATTACTGGCGGCTTCCTTGTCGGGTTTGGGACGCGTTATGCAGGAGGCTGTACTTCCGGTCACGCCATCACCGGCCTGAGTAATTTACAGTGGCCATCGTTGATCGCTGTTATCGGCTTTTTCGTCGGGGGTCTTATCATGACCCATTTTCTATTACCCTTGATTCTCCCACAATTATGAAATTCATAAAGTTTTTACTCGTCGGAATATTTTTCGGGATTGTACTAGTGAAATCCGAAGCGGTTAGCTGGTATCGTATCTATGAGATGTTCAAATTTGAATCCTTCCATATGTACGGCATTATCGGTACGGCTGTGATCTTAGGCGTTCTTGCCGTTGCCCTCATCAAGCGTACTAAACTGAAAGACTTTCAAGGCAATGAGATAGAAATGCCGGATAAGGACAAAAGTTTTACCCGCTATTTTGTCGGAGGGAGCATCTTTGGACTAGGATGGGCAATTGCTGGCGCATGCCCCGGCCCTATGTATGTGCTTTTAGGAACGGGTGTCTGGACGATCCTGATCGTGATCGCTGCTGCTGTTCTCGGTACGTTTGTTTACGGCTTGCTCAAAGACAGGTTACCGCATTAATTGGAATACACCCTGATATAGTCTATGACGAATTCCTGAGGGAAAATGGAATCATCAATATCGGGCCCTCCGAAATTCCCGCCTACAGCAGTGTTCAGGATCAAGTAGAAATCCTGGTTAAAAGGCCAGTGCTCTACCGTAAAAGTGGGAGGAAAATAGGTGTACAACAACACATCATCCACAAAGAATTCAATGCTGTTAGAAGTCCAATTGGCCACAAAAGTATGGAAGCCTTCTTCGATATCGGGGATTGCAGTGGTCTTGGTATTGATCGTATTTCCTGAACTCGCCTGGGTATGTACCGAGTTAAAGACTTCATCGGGATTTTTGCCCACATACTCCAGAATGTCGATCTCGCCGCAGGTAGGCCAGCCTACATCCTCTATATTGGCACCCAGCATCCAGATCGCCGGCCAGACACCAGTTCCCACTGGCAGTTTCGCCCGGGCTTCAATACGTCCATAGGTGAATTCTACTTTATCTTGTGTAGTGATACGGGTAGATGTATACGTTCCGCCATCATTAAGAATGTTGATCGTAAGCATACCATCCTTGACCTCGTGGTTGGTATCCGTATAAAGCTGAGGTTCGTTATTTCCCCAACCACAGATTCCCTGATCGCAACCGTCGCCTAATTCAAAATTCCAATCGGCGGTATTGAGTTCCGTTCCCTCGAATTCGTCCTCCCAGATCAATACTGGTTCCGCCGGAGGGTCCGGATCGGGCATTGGATTGGGAGTGGCATCGGGGTTTGGTGTTTGCATAGTATCGGAGTCATTAGAATCTGAACTGCAAGCACCTATTAATAATGTGAGTATAAGAATCCACATACGTGACATTTTCTTTCATTTTAGTTAATGCGGAAAAGATACTATTATTTTTATTCAAAAAATGGTTTTGTTTAACTTCTGGAATCAAGCCAGCAAGGACAGATATGTAGATTTTTATCAAACACCTACACTAATTGTGCCTTGACTGGATATGATCGTCATAGAAAATGACAATACATTTGCTTAATTGCGATTAATAATTGTATTATTATGACCCTTAAATACAGCCAACAAAAAAAAATCCAACATCTAAATCAAGTAAGTGCTTATGGGCGAACTGAAATACGTTCAAATAGGAAAAGAAGGGTATTTTAAGATCTCCGATGTAGATAAAATTCGGCCTTTTTTTATGAGCATCGTAAGCGATTCCAACCATTGGATGTTCATTTCAAGTAATGGTGGATTGACTGCAGGTAGGAAGAATGCCGAACATTCTCTGTTTCCCTATTATTCAGATGATAAAATCACTGAATCCATCGAAATTACAGGCAGTAAGACGATTCTTCACGTACACAGGGAAGGGGGAAGTCAAATTTGGGAACCCTTTTCAGATAGATATTACGGCTTGCATGATATCAGCAGAAACCTGTATAAAAATTTGTATGGCAATACGATCATATTTGAGGAGATCAACCACGATCTAAAGCTCAGCTTTCGATATCAATGGAATAGCAGCAATGTATACGGCTTCGTGAGGACTTCAACTCTAAGTAATGAAGGAGAAGAGGTTTCGATCTCAGTCCTGGACGGCATTCAAAATATTATCCCTTATGGAGTCGGCAGTGAATTGCAGAACCGGCAAAGTAACCTGGTAGATGCTTATAAAAGAAGTGAGCTTTTAGAAGATTCGGGTCTTGGAATATATGCCCTAAGCGCAATTATTGTAGATAGAGCAGAACCGAGTGAAGCCTTAAAAGCGAATATTGCATGGTCTCTTGGCCTGGAAAAGCCTGCCTGCCTGGTGTCTTCCTTACAGCTAAATAAATTCAGGCAGGGAAAATCTATTACCGGAGAAAAGGATGTCAAAGCAGAGAAAGGGGCATATTTCGTAAACAAGGATCTTGTTCTAAATGCCAAGGATGAAAAAAGTTGGATGATACTGGCCAACGTGAACCAGGATCAAACTGCTATAGCAGAAATTGCGCAGGCCATACGCAGCGATGCACAACTTGCTGCTAAAATTGCAAAAGATATAGCTAAGGGAACAGAACGACTTGTCAGCTTAACTGCGGCATCCGATGGAATACAACTGACAGCCGATCATCTAAAGGATACACGTCATTTTGCGAATACACTGTTCAATATCATGCGAGGTGGGATATTCGATGACAACTACACAATTGAAAGATGGGATCTTGAGACATACTTGCTAAATGCCAATAGCAATATCTATTCAGAATTTGAAAAGGATATTTCGGCACTGCCTGAAAAATTTTCCATTACTGATCTTATAGATCTTGCTGCCAAGACTGATGATCCCGACATTAAACGCTTGTCTCAGGAATACCTGCCGCTTAAATTCAGTCGAAGGCATGGTGATCCAAGCCGTCCCTGGAATGTTTTTTCGATCAATACGCGTAGCGAAATTGATGGAAGCAAAATTTTGGATTATGAGGGGAATTGGCGGGACATCTTTCAGAACTGGGAGGCTCTTGCCCACTCCTATCCTGGATTCATCGAAGGCATGATCCACAAGTTCCTGAATGCCACAACTTTTGACGGGTATAATCCATATCGGGTAACCAAGGGTGGATTCGATTGGGAAACCGTTGAGCCAGACAATCCTTGGGCTTATATAGGGTATTGGGGAGATCACCAGATCATTTATCTATTAAAATTTCTCGAGTTCGCTGAAGACCATACCCCCGGGCAATTGGAAAGCTTTTTTAACCAGGAGATCTTTGTTTATGCCAATGTGCCTTATCAGATCAAACCTTATCCAGACCTATTGCAAGATCCGAAGGATACAATTGTTTTTGATGAGTCATTGGATCATACTATTCGTCAAAAGCGTGATGAGCTGGGGGCAGATGGTGCGCTAATGGAAAGCAAGCAACACTCAATTTATAGGGTAAATTTCATTGAAAAGCTCTTGGCCACGGTTTTAGCCAAACTATCAAATTTTATTCCCGAAGGAGGTATCTGGATGAATACCCAAAGGCCGGAATGGAATGATGCAAACAATGCGCTCGTAGGAAATGGCGTATCAATGGTCACCTTGTACTATCTCAGGCGTTTTCTGGATTTCATGAATACGTTGCTGGCTAATTCCAAAAGTGAAGAATATCTCATATCCGTTGAATTGATAACCTTTTTCGAAGGGATCAACCAGGCCTTTCAGTCTCATTCTGCAATATTGGATAGTTCCATCAATGATAGAGATCGCAAAACGGTCGTAGATGGCCTGGGGAACGCGGCAAGTGACTTTAGAAGTAGGATATATGAAGAAGGATTTTCAGGGGACAAAAGATCCATTACAAGAGAAGAAATATTGGAATGTGTCGGCCTGGGACTTCAATATTGTGAGCACTCAATTGAGGCCAATAAAAGGAATGACAATCTATACCATGCGTACAATTTAATGACGGTTGAAAATCAGGACGAAATTTCTATTTCCTACTTGAGTGAAATGCTGGAAGGACAAGTTGCCATCTTAAGCTCAGGGTACCTGTCGCCAGAGGAATCTCTGAAAGTCCTTGATGCCTTAAAGGGCAGCGCTTTATTTAGGGAGGATCAATTTAGTTATGTGCTATATCCCAACAAAGCCCTGCCTCGGTTCATGGAGAAAAATAATATCCCTGCGGAAAGCGTAAAAAGTTCCAGCTTGTTATCGACTTTGATCCGGGAGGGAAACACGCAAATAATTGATAAAGATATTGATGGCAAGTTCCACTTTAACGGTAATTTCAAAAATGCAAATGATCTTTCGGTGGCTTTGAAGGCATTACCTAATACTGAGATGTTTCCCATGTCTGACGATGATATAGAAGGAGTCTTGCAAATATTTGAAGATGTCTTTGATCACAAGGCTTTTACCGGCAGGTCTGGAACTTTCTTTGGCTATGAAGGTTTGGGTTCCATTTATTGGCATATGGTCTCTAAACTATTGCTGGCCGTTTATGAAACTTGCTGGCGGGCTATTGAAAGCAAGGCAGATGAAGTGACAATTGGCAAGCTTCTGGAGCATTATTATGAGATTAATGAAGGCATTGGGGTTCATAAATCTCCAGAGCTTTATGGGGCTTTCCCGACCGATCCCTATTCACATACGCCCCAGGGCAAAGGAGCACAACAACCAGGAATGACCGGTCAGGTGAAGGAAGACATCCTGAGCCGCTACGGCGAATTAGGTATCTATGTCCACGATGGTTTCCTTGGGTTTAATCCCTGCCTTTTGCGCAAGGAAGAGTTCCTTACAAAGGACGAAATATTCGAATATGTAGACCTGAATGGCAAGTCGACCCAATTGAAAATTGAGGCCGGCTCACTGTGTTTCACTTATTGCCAGGTCCCTGTTATATTTACGCTGGATGAAAGTGAAAGCTTGGAAATAATGTATCAGGATGGAGAATCAGTTCGTGCCGAATCGCTTAGATTGGACTTGGAAAATAGCCGTAAGATATTTGGAAGGACTGGCGAGATCAAGCAGATCAAAGCACATATAGACAAAGCTGTGCTCAATTAATGCGCTCTAATAAGGAATGATAATCTTATGAATGTTCAACAAGATATTTTTTTCAGAAATAAATATATGACTCGATATAAACCAACCCATTTTGCAAAAGTTAATCAACATGAGAGGATTCTTAAAGATCCTGGTACTCGTTTTTGTTCTTTCAGGATTTAATTCATGCAAGGAAACCCATAAAGACCTGGAAGAAAAACGATCAGATATAAAAAAGGAAGTGACAGCAAAAGAGATTTTGGGTAATCCCGAATATTTAGCCATCTCCTATGGAGGCTACAGGCAAGATTCCCGTGATATTCAACCCACTGTAGAAGAATTAAAGGATGACATGCGCATATTGTCAGCCATGGGAATTAAAATTGTGCGAACTTATAATGTGCAGTTGGCTCAGGCCTCAAATCTCCTTAAGGCCATCAGTGAGCTGAAACAGGAAGATGCCGAATTTGAAATGTACGTCATGCTTGGTGCCTGGATCGATTGTAAAAATGCCTGGACAGGTGAAACACCAGATCATGAGGTGGAAAGTGAGCAGAATGAAGGTGAAATTGCCCGTGCCGTTGCCTTGGTAAAACAATATCCGGATTTAGTAAAGGTACTTGCAGTTGGCAATGAGGCCATGATAAAATGGGCGACCAGTTATTATGTGCAACCAAAGGTCATCCTGAAGTGGGTAGTTCATTTGCAGGAGCTAAAAAGTTCTGGCGAATTGCCAGCGGATCTTTGGATAACCAGTTCCGATGATTTTGCTTCCTGGGGGGGCGGTGATCCTGAATACCACACCGAAGACCTGGCAAAGTTGGTCCATGCAGTTGATTATATTTCCTTTCATACGTATCCTTACCACAACACTCACTACAATCCTCAATTTTGGTGGGTTTCGGAGGAAGAATCACAGAGCTCCGATAAAGATAAAATTGACGCTGCTATGTTCCGAGCCATAGAGTTCGCTAAGTCTCAGTATAAGGCTGTCTCTGATTATGTAAAAAGCCTGGGGGAAGAAAAACCGATCCATATTGGGGAAACCGGATGGGCAACTATCTCAAACGGACACTACGGTCCGAATGGCTCAAAGGCAACGGACGAATTAAAAGAGGCGTTATACTATCAACATATCAGAGAATGGACAAATGCTTCCGGTATCTCATGCTTTTATTTTGAAGCTTTTGATGAACCTTGGAAGGACTCGCACAATAAAAAAGGCTCAGAAAACCATTTTGGATTGTTTACCGTTGACGGCCAGGCAAAGTATGCACTTTGGGATTTAGTGGACCAGGGCATTTTTGAAGGATTAACTCGAAATGGAAACACTATAACAAAGACGTACAACGGAGATAGGGAGGCTTTGATGCTGGATGTTCTTGTGCCCCCTACCAAAGAAGAGCATGCTGTAGTTCTCCAATGAGCAATGAGCAGACTCCTTTAGCTGTTGATGAATGAAAAAGTAAATCATGAATATCAAATCAAACATAGTTGTCCTTATGACACTGATTCTAAGTGCTTGTACTCCCCAGAACAACTTGGATATCGAGGTATTTGAAACTTCGGCCCGGGGAAACAAACTAACACCCATTGCAACAGGAAAAAGAGTAAGTGCAGACTCTGAAATTAAGTTATTACCTGAACGGGAATTCCAGACCATTACTGGTTTCGGCGGTTCCTTTACAGAATCATCGGCCTATTTGTTAAACCAACTTGGTCCGGAAAACCGAAAAAATATAATCAATGCGTATTTTGGCGCGGATGGAGCCCAATATTCCCTAACCAGAACCCATATAAATTCTTGTGATTTTTCTCTTAGTAATTATTCTTACGCAGAGGTTGAGGGTGACATGGAATTGGAACATTTTACGATCGAGGAAGACAAAGAAGACATCATACCCTTCATCAAAGAAGCCCAGGCATTATCTGCTGAAGGATTTAGGATCATTTCATCACCATGGACTGCCCCACCCTGGATGAAGGACAACAACAAATGGGTAGGCGGCAAATTAATGCCCGAATATTATGATACCTGGGCACTCTTCTTTTCAAAATATATCGATGCGTACAAAGAAGAAGGAATTGATATCTGGGGGATAACCGTCGAAAATGAGCCTCTTGGTAATAATAGCAATTGGGAAAGTATGCACTTCACGCCAGAAGAAATGACGGACTTTGTACAAAATCACCTGGGACCCAAATTAGAAGCTGATGGCAAGGGGGATATAAATATATTGGGATATGATCAAAACAGAGAGCACCTGAATGAATGGGTAGACGAAATGTATAGAGATGAAGCAGCTTCAAAGTATTTTTCCGGCGTGGCGGTTCATTGGTATGCAAGTACTTTTGAAGTGTTTCCTGAGGCCTTGCAATATGCGCATCAAAAGGCGCCTGAGAAACACATAATTCAATCGGAAGCCTGCGTGGATGCACAGGTTCCCGTATGGCAAGATGATGCCTGGTATTGGTCTAAGGAAGCCACGGATTGGGGTTATGACTGGGCACCAGAACAGGACAAACACCTGCACCCAAAATACGTGCCCGTGTATCGGTATGCTCGTGATATCATTGGATGTTTGAACAATTGGGTCGATGGATGGGTAGACTGGAACATGGTATTGGATCGTCAAGGAGGTCCCAATTGGTTTAAAAACTGGTGTGTAGCACCCGTCATCGTAGATCCCGAACAGGACGAAGCCTATTTTACCCCTCTGTATTATACCCTCTCGCATTTCAGTAAGTATATCCGACCCGGTGCCGTACGGATCGGATTTGAAACCACAGACGATGCCCTGTTGGTTACAGCGGCCAAAAACCCTGATGGTTCTATAGCAGTAGTAGTACTCAATCAAGGTATGGAAGCAAAGGAAGTAGTACTTTCTTTGGGTGACAAGGATGCAGGATTGAAGATTGACGCCCAGGCCATACAAACCATAATAGTCAACTAATAGTACGAATCAACCAAAATAATTATGAGTCAAGTAAAAGTACTTTCTAAAGACAAAGTCCCTATTGGGCAAAAAGCCGCTTTTGGGGCAGGTCATTTTATACTGAACATTTTACCGGGAACACTTGGTGTCTTTATTCAGTTCTTTTTACTCACCGCATGGGGGGTTGACCCTTTATGGGCAGGACTTCTGGGAGGATTGCCCAGAATATTCGACGCTATTACCGACCCGATTATGGGATTTATTTCGGACAATACTAAATCGAGGTTTGGTAGGAGAAGACCCTACATTTTTATAGGGGCACTCATAAGTGGTATTCTCTT
Source organism: Bacteroidia bacterium (assembly GCA_018679315.1). GTDB lineage: Bacteria > Bacteroidota > Bacteroidia > Flavobacteriales > Flavobacteriaceae > HDS-28. The sequence continues at coordinate 9,325 of JAHHLF010000080.1, forward strand.
CTTTTTGATGTGGCAATTGGATGATAATGCATCACAAACCTATATCATTTGGCATGTCATGGTGATCCAAATATTATTCCTTATCGGGAATACAATGTTTGCTACACCTTTAGTAGGTCTTGGTTATGAAATGACATCAGATTATAATGAAAGAACCCGGTTGATGAGTTTTGCCAATAGTATGGGACAGGTTGCCTGGATGATCGTACCCTGGTTGTATGTTATTATACCGGACTCAGAGACCTTTAATACGCAAACGGAGGGCGTTCGTACTATGGCTCTTATTGTGGGAGCTATGTGTGTGGTCTTTGGTATTCTTCCCGCATTATTTTGCAAGGGTATTGATGCTTCACATATGGAAAACCGAAAAGAGATCAATTTCAAAACACTGTCAACTAACATGAAAGATCTGTTTAAGGGCATTATTCAAGTGTCTAAAAACAAGCCCTTTATGAAGTTATGTGGCGCTACGTTCTTGGTTTTTAACGGCTTTCAGCTTGTAGCCGCATTCGGCGTCTTCATTATTGTATTCTATATATATAACGGCAGCTATGAATTAGCAGGTACCTGGCCCGCATGGTTCAATACGATCAATGCGATGCTAACAGCCTTTATTGTGATCCCAATTATTGCAAAAATGGCCAATAAATGGGGGAAGAAAAATGCATTTATAATATCCACTGTCTTGTCAATTATCGGTTACATCTTAAAATGGTGGGGATTTGATATTGAACTCAATAATTCATTCAACCAAACAGGATTTGGAAAAGGATTAAATTCGGCCGTTGGTTCACTTTTCGAGACGATAAATCCAACATTGGAAAGTATTGGGATGTCCTGGTTTTCTATAGATCCTGGAAGTGATATACCATGGCTCATCTTTGTCCCAATTCCATTATTTGCTTTTGGTATGGGAGGATTATTTACGTTGATGATGTCGATGACGGCTGATGTATGTGATCTGGATGAGTTAGAAAATGGTATGCCCAGAAAAGAAGGTACATTTGGCGCCATTTATTGGTGGATGGTCAAATTAGGACAAGCCATTGCACTTGTTTTAGGCGGGTTGATTTTGAAGATCGTAGGATTTGATCCGAATCTAACGGAACAATCCTTAGAAACCATGAATAGACTAAGAATCGCCGATATAATTGTCCCGGCATCAACGGCTGCCCTGGCTGTCTGGGTCATGTGGAAGTATTCTCTGTCGGAAGAACGAGCCCGGGAGATTAAAGCCAAATTGGAAGAACGAAGGGGCGTATTATAGATCGTTAAATAAGAGCAAATAATGTCATACATAGGTAAGGAAAAACGATTGGCCCTTTCCGGCCTGGATTACTCCGGGAAAAGTACAAAGGAACTACGTAAGATGTGTCGGCAGATACTTGAAGAGGGCATGCATGGCTTATGTTTCAGCCCCTATGAGGACGGTCAAAAACCGGGGGAACAGATTTCTGAGACACAAATACGCAGAAGGATGGAGATCATACAGCCCTATACCAGCTGGATTCGCTCTTTTTCATGCACTGATGGTAATGAGGAAATCCCTCGAATCGCCCATGAATATGGTATTAAAACAATGGTAGGGGCCTGGTTAGGAGACGATCCTGAGATCAACAAAAAGGAGATTCAAAATCTTATTGAACTGGCTAACAAGGGGTATGTTGATATCGCCGCCGTGGGCAACGAGGTTATGTACCGAGGTGATCTTTCCGAGGATGAATTATTAGCATTTATCGCAGAAGTCAAGGAAAATGTAACGGATATTCCTGTCGGTTATGTTGATGCCTATTATGAATTTACAGAACGCCCCAGAATAACCGAGGCTTGCGATATTATTCTAGCCAATTGTTATCCTTTCTGGGAGGGTTGCGATTTTGATTATTCCTTGCTCTACATAAAGGATATGTACCGCAGGGCTCAACATGCAGCAAAGGGAAAGAAAGTAATAATTTCGGAAACGGGCTGGCCCAGCCAAGGGACAAATCTGGAAGGTGCATTTCCGGGTTATGAAAGCGCATTGAAATATTTCATGAATATGCAGAAGTTAGCCGCGGAAGAAGACATTGAGATCTTCTACTTCTCCTCATTCGACGAGCCTTGGAAAACAGGCGCTGAAGGCGATGTGGGCGCTTACTGGGGTTTATGGGATAAAGAGGAAAAACTGAAATTCTAACAGCTTTAATTTACTTCCTCCTACTATTTTCGTACCAATAATTCCTGTACCTCTTCCAACGTCTTGCCTTTGGTCTCTATAACAAACTTCTTGACAAAGAATACCGCTATTAAGGAAAGCAGCGCATAGATGGCAAAGGTCATGGTCGGGCCCAAATTGGACAATTCCCAGGGAAATACTTGAGTAACCGAAAAGCTAACAAGTGAATTGAAGAACCCCACCGCAGAAATGGCGATCCCTTTGATCTTAGTTGGGAAAACCTCAGAGAACAATGTCCACATGACCGGCCCTAAAGAAATTGCAAATGAAGCGACATATAGTAAAATGGCTATAAGCACCAAATTTGCATTGATCTGAATGAAATTGGTGATCTGATTCCGTTTAAAATCAAGGAACTGATCTGGAGGCAGTAGTGTCTCGACTTCAGCAAACAATGCCGATTGACCATCAAACGACCTGCCGTTCAATCCGGCCAATGCTGATCTGGTTTCTTCATTGCTCACTTTCTCCAAGGTAGTGTCATTAAAATCATAAGTAGCCTCGTTGAAGGCCCAGGTCGCCATAGCCAAGGCAATTGTCATACATGTAGTGCCTATGAGCAACAATGGTTTACGACCTAACTTATCGATAAGCCAAATGGCCACAAGGGTGAATGCCAGATTCGTTAGTCCCACTACTATAGCTTGCAAGAATGAAGAATCTGTGCTGCCACCCGCCTGTTCAAAAATGGTGGGTGCGTAATAAAAGATCGCGTTGATCCCTGTTATCTGTTGAAAAAAAGCGATACCAAAAGCAATGATCATGATCGTAGCATACTTGCTCTTGAAAATATCTGATAACTTGCTTTTTTCTTCTTTAACAGAAATACCTCTTTGGATCTCCTCAATCGTTATTTCGGCATACGCTTCCCCTCCAATCTTTGTGAGGATCTTTCGCGCTAGTTTAACCTTATTCAATTTCTGAATCAACCATCTGGGACTCTTTGGTACTGTAAATAAGGATATAAAGTATACCAAAGCAGGTATGGCCTCCACTCCAAGCATCCATCTCCAGCTCTCCCCTTCAATATTGACCAGGAAATAATTGGAAAAATAGGCTACGGAAATACCGATGACAATATTCAATTGGTTGAAGGATACCAAGCTTCCTCTCAATTTGGGTGGCGCGATCTCTGCTATATAGATCGGAGCGATCAAAATGGCGCCCCCAATTCCTATTCCCCCAATGATCCTTGCGGTGATAAATTCTATATAGCCTGTTGCTAAAGCCGACCAACTTGCAGAAACTGTGAAAAGGGCAGCTACGACGATCAATACACTTTTACGACCAAACTTATCTGCCATTGGACCGGCCATCAAATTACCCGCCATAGCACCAAAGACCACACAGCCAACAGAGAAGCCCAGCATCCATTCCGTCATATCAAAGTAGATCGTGATACCTTTCACTGCACCGGAAATTACCGCACTATCAAATCCTAATAAAAAGCCACCTAATGCAACGATCAGACTGATTAAAATGGTATAGGATTTATTCATTTTTACTGCAGGAGCGGTATTTTCCATGTAGTTGGTTTTTTTGGTGGTTTCAGTTACGCATGTTACCTAGATATTTGACCATGCATCTCCATCAGAAGCTAATTGCCTCTGCGAAGTAGGAAATATAACGAAAAGAATAGGTGATTCCTTCGGGAAATAAGATAAATGTAGTGCCCTAAATAATCTCTGCACTGAGACCAGCCTGAAGGAGACGTGTGCAACGAGGCTTAAGATCGTTGTATTCACCCGTTTTTACAGTACATTTTCCATTGTAGTGAACAATAAGAGAACATTGTTCCGCCTGTTCCGGTGTATGTTCGCATACATTCACCAGGGTATCTATCACGTGTTCAAAAGTATTGACATCGTCATTAAAAAGGACGATCTCATTTACGGTTACTTGTTGCTCATCGAGCAATACTTCTTCCGATACTTTTTCTTTGGAGCTCATTGTATCGACATTGCTTTGGTCTAAAATACATATTTTGTGGAAACCCAATTATGTTTTTCCAGAAAATTTTCCATGTGCATACCCACTTCCTCACAGGCCGAAGTGATGGTTCTCAGATCTTCAGAGTAAAATCCGCTGAGGAGTAAACAGCCCTTTTTTTCAAGTCGACTTGCATATACCGGTATATCAGCTATCAATACATTGCGATTAATATTAGCCAGAATAATATCATAGCTATCATGGCCTTTTAGAAGTCCTACATTCCCCTGTTCCACTGAAATATGGCTACAGGCATTACGTTCAACGTTTTCCCTTGCATTCTCAAAACTCCATTCGTCAATGTCTATGGCCCGAACCTCATCAGCTCCCATTTTGCAAGCCAGAATCGCTAACACCCCGGTGCCGCAACCCATATCCAGAACTCTTTTGTTCAAAAAATCGAATTGTAGCATTTGCCTGATCATCAGAAAGGTTGTCTCATGATGCCCGGTGCCAAAACTCATTTTTGGCATGATCTCTATATCAAAAGCTACATCCTTCGCTTGGTGAAAAGGTGCCCTGACAAAACATTGATCATCAACCAGAATTGGATCAAACTGAGCTTCCCAAATGGCGTTCCAGTTCTCCTCGGGAATGAGCCTGGTTTGAAACTCAATATGAGTTTCTGGGTTTTTTAATACGTTGAGCTTTGCAAGTGCTATTTCATCAAAATCAACTTCTTTGATATAAGCTTTCAGGCCCTCTTCTGTTTCAAGAAAACTATCATAGGGCTGCAGTGATAGCTCAGCGAGCAGGATATCCCTGGCGGGTTCCACAGGATTAATAGTAAAGGAAACTTCGCGGTAGGCTGCAGACATGTTGTCTATGCGCTCTGGACAATAGCAAGGAAGTCATCTGCATTTAGTGATGCCCCGCCAATGAGTCCCCCATCTACGTCTGGCTTCGAAAATATATCCCTGGCATTACCCGGTTTTACACTCCCACCATAAAGAATAGAAACACCATCTGCCAAATCCGGATCATATCTTTCGATCAACGTTTTACGGATAAAAGCATGCATTTCCTGTGCCTGCTCCGGGCTGGCGGTCTCTCCGGTACCAATGGCCCAAACGGGCTCATAGGCTAAAATGATATTTTGCCAGTTATTGGCTTCCAGGTGAAATAAGCCTTCGCTCAGTTGGTTTTTGACAACATCAAAGTGAATGTCGTTTTTCCGGTCGTGTAGTTCCTCGCCAAAACAGAAGATCACTGTCATATTTTTATCAAGGGCCGTATCTGCTTTTTTAGCTAAGAGCGCATCCCATTCCCCAAAAAGAGCACGGCGTTCTGAGTGGCCCAGGATAACGTGGTCTATACCCAGGTGCAACAACATAGAGGCTGAAACCTCTCCAGTAAAGGCTCCGCTTTCCGCAAAATGCATATTCTGAGCTGCGACAATAATATTTGTGTTCTTTGCTGAGTCTGCTGCTGCTGCCAAATTAACGAAAGGAGGCGCTACCATTACCTTAGTAGAGGTATCTCCCATCCCATTTGAAATTGCCCCGATCAATTCCGTCGTTTCGGTGGCATTCTTATTCATTTTCCAGTTTCCGGCTACTATCATTGATCTCATAGGCTAGTCAAATTGAAGGTTATCTATATCGTTAAAATGTTCTTTTTGGACAATGGTTCCATTTTTGAGTAAAACGACACCCGGGTTAGAGCGGATAATCGTCTTTAAAGTTGTTGCATCTGTGAAATAAAATGGAAAGCTAAGTTTATATTGAGCACTGAGAGCAGCGGCATGTTCTATAGATGAAGCCGACATGCCAATTACCTTATAACCCGCTTCTTCTGCCTTTTTAGTCACATCCGGTAATTTAGAAAAACCCGCAGCTTTTCCCTGACTCAGATCATATGCAATGATCATCGCCAGTTTGGGTTCCTTTAAGATCAGGGAAGCCTGATCATTCCCGTTTTGTTCGATCGTAAAATCGTGAATAGGCGGTTCATATCCTGCCTGTACCTCTTCTGTTTCCACCCCGATGAATTCACCGTCGACATCTGGATATTCTCCTTGGGTTACGATGACCTTTTCTTCACCATTGATGTCGAATTTCCAGGCATATTCATAAATAGCTTTAGATGCATCTTCCGGGATACTCATCCCTTCTTCAATATTCACGCCCACCTTGTATGCCCTGAAATCCTTCAATGGCAGATGGTTGTATACATGATAGGCCATCCAAAAACAAAGGACGAGAGAAATTGCCAGTACTATATTACTCTTCATCACGGGTACAAGAGGTGTAATATACTTTCTTCCCCTCCATAGGATCAGGATCAGTACTAAAAGGATAACATCTTTAGTAAATGATTCCCACGGAGTTAGCGGGATCGCATCCCCGAAACAGCCACAATCCGTTACCTTATTAAAATAGGCAGAGTAAAATGTAAGGAAGGTAAAAAAGATGATCATAACCAAGAGAAGCCATAATGTCAATTTAGTCTTGTACCCCAGCAATAAGGCAAGACCAAGTAATACCTCAACTATGACAATAATAATGGCTAAGGCAAGGGCCATAGGCATTAAGAAGGAAAGATCAAAAACAGCAGGACTAAAGTATTCCTCAAGCTTAAAAGCAAATCCCACAGGATCATTCAGTTTGATCAGTCCGCTAAAAATAAATAAGGCCCCAACGATGATTCGGACCAGGGTAATTATAGATTTCATGGATCAGGGTGCGTTTTGATCTTGTGGTTGAGGTTCATTTATATGTATCATGGCAAAGACTGCATAATTGATCATATCCAGATAATTGGCTTCAATTCCTTCACTGACCAGTGTCATTCCCTGGTTATCCTCTATCTGTTTTACCCGTAACAATTTCTGCAGGATGAGATCTGTCAGAGAACTGATACGCATATCGCGCCAGGCTTCCCCATAATCGTGGTTCTTATCCTCCATCAGGCCTTTGGCTGTATTTGTTTGTTTATCAAATAACTGTGCTGCCTCTTCAGTTTCAATATCCGGTTGTTCCGCTACGCCTAACTCCAGCTGAATCAAAGCCATGATGGAGTAGTTAATGATCCCCATAAATTCAGAAATTTCTCCTTCGTCAATGCGCCTTTCTGTTTTTTCCTGGAGACTGCGAATGCGTTGGGCCTTAATAAATATCTGATCCGTAAGCGATGGAAGCCTTAAAATACGCCAGGCGCTGCCATAGTCCTGCATCTTTTTTACAAAAAGCTCCCGACATTGGGCAATGACCGCATCGAATTGGGCGGAGGTATGATTCATTTGATCCTTCAAATTTCCGTAAATTTCGCCCAAAAATACGGAACGGTCAAAGTTTGCGCCGGTATTTTACCCGTACCTTTCAAACACCTTCATTTTTGACGCATATAGCCTTATGACACTTAATTGCCTTGGAAATCTTATCGATCTTTCTACGCCCCGCGTCATGGGGATACTGAACATTGCACCGGACTCCTTCCACGATGGGGGAAGATACTCTCAAGAAAGAAAATGGCTTGCCCAAGCTGGGAAAATGCTGGAAGACGGGGCCACCTTTATCGATGTTGGCGGATATAGCAGTCGGCCTGATGCTACTCATATTTCAACGGAAGAAGAGCTCAAGAGGGTTCTACCAGTTGTACAGTCGCTTATCACGCATTTTCCGGGAGTCATCATTTCCATAGATAGCTTTAGAAGTGAAGTGGCCCGGGTAGTTCTTGACATGGGGGTTGCTATCGTAAATGACATATCCGGTGGGCATGCCGATGCCAAAATGCTTGCATTAGCCAAAGAATATCAAGTCCCCTTGATCCTCATGCACATGAAGGGCACGCCCCAGACGATGCGCAAGATGACAGAATACGACAATTTGCTTGAGGAAGTCTTGTTATATTTTTCAGAGAGACTTGCCAAAGCACATGCACTGGGAATTAATGATATTGTCATAGATCCGGGATTTGGGTTTGCCAAAACGACGGAGCAGAATTTTGAGTTGCTCGATCAGCTGGGATTATTTCAAACCCTTGAAGCACCTGTACTTGTTGGTGTAAGCAGAAAATCTATGATCTATAAAACCCTGGGGGAGTCTCCCAAAGAGGCATTGAACGGCACATCGGCGCTACATATGAGTGCCCTGGAAAGGGGTGCCAACATCTTAAGAGCGCACGATGTCAAAGAGGCCATGGATTGCATTACCCTGCACGAAAAATTGAAAAAGGGCGCTAAGCACAACCTAGCATGATTTTTTCTAATTTTACAAAAACACCCTAAGTTGGAATTTTTAGACTTCCTCGAATTTAAGGTAACCGACTTCATTGATATCTTTCTTGTCGCCGTGTTGCTGTATTACATCTACAAATTAGTTCGGGGCACCGCGGCTATCAATATTTTTATTGGGATCGTTATCGTCTGGGGGTTTTGGAAACTGACCCAACTCTTGGATATGAAAATGATCAGCAGCATGGTAGGCGGTTTTATGTCTGTGGGGCTGATCGCCCTGATCATTGTTTTCCAGCAGGAGCTGCGTCAATTCCTATTGATGATAGGGACAACCAACCTTGATAAGAAAAAATTTGCAAAGCGTTTTAGTTTCATGAAACAAGAGGGGTTTGGAGTGGTTACCGATGTAGATGCCATACTTAAGGCTTCCGAAAAAATGGCGAAGAGCAAAACAGGTGCCATCCTGGTATTTAAGAAAAACAATTCCCTGGATACGTTTAAAGCTACCGGCGATACGATGAATCTCGGAGTGAACGGACCCATCCTGGAGAGCATCTTTTTTAAGAATAGTCCTTTACATGACGGAGCGGCGATCATTGAAGGAAATACGATCACAGCCACACGTGTCATCCTGCCAATTTCCAATGAACGCGCAATCCCCCTTCGTTATGGCTTACGTCATAGGGCAGCAGCAGGCATCACAGAGAAAACAGATGCTCTGGCTCTGGTCGTTAGCGAAGAGACCGGACAAATATCATACTTAAAAGGTGGTCAATTTGTACCTTTTAAAGATCTGGGCGCTCTTTCCGAAATGCTAAAAACAGAATTAGATTAATGGAGTGTAAAAATTGTAAGAACCCTCTTTCCGACCTGGTATTCTATTGCGAAAAATGCGGGGCTAAAGTGATCAGAAACAGGCTTAACCTTAAAAATCTCTTTAGTTTTATAATTGAGTCCTACTTCAATATTGACAACTCATTCCTAAAAACGATCATTTATCTATTTAAAGATCCCAGGGATGTGATACACGGCTATATCACAGGCTTGCGCAAGAAGTATATGAATCCCATTGCCTTTATGACCATTGCCATCACACTATCGGGGTTCCTGGTCATTCTCATACAGCAAAAAATGGGTGATCTGGATCTTTCCCTGTTCAATGCCGGGGCCAATCAGGAGGGTGTTCAGAATTTCAATCAAAAGGTCTTGGCCTTTACAAACGAATACTCTTCCTTGCTTTATTTATTATTCATACCGGTTTTTGCATTTGCAGGCTGGCTAACTTTTAATAAGAATGGGTACAACCTGACAGAATATACAGTCGTCATCACTTATGCCCAGGCCCAATTCAGCTTACTTACCTTCCCATTTTCCGTGGCTATTTTATATTTCGCGCCTCAGAGTTATTTGATGTGGTCTTTGGTATTTTCCTTCTTCATGGTTGCTTTGATAATCTATATTATACAAATGCTAAATCGCTACGATTGGGGGAGTTTTATAGCCAGGATGATCGCCTTTTTAGGCCTGTTGATAGTTGGCTATATAGGCCTTATTATCATTATTTATATTCTGCTTTTTGCAACCGGCACGATTACCCTGGAGGATTTCAAGAACATGAATCAAGCCACTTCTTCTGCCATAAACTGGGCCTCGTATAATTTAGTGTAATAGCCCCCTTGTTTGAGAAGTTCATGATGGGTTCCGGTCTCTACGATCTTTCCGGCATCCATAACGAGTATCTTATCTGCTTTTTTAATAGTAGCGAGTCTGTGCGCAATAATAATGGAAGTTCGGCCTTTAGTGATCTGTTCCGTGGCCTGTTGGATGAGCCGCTCAGAATAACTATCCACAGAGGAAGTGGCTTCATCAAGCACCAGGATGCTCGGATTACTAACGTAGGCGCGCAAGAAGGCAATGAGTTGTCTTTGGCCACTTGAAAGCATAATGCCGCGTTCCTTTACATTGTAAGCATATCCGCCCGGAAGGCTTTCAATGAACTCATCTACACCGATTTGTTTTGCCGCTTCAACAATATGCTCCCGGGTGATATCAGGATTTCTGAGGGATATATTATTCTCGATGGTATCCGCAAATAGAAAGACATCTTGCAATACAACGGCGATCCTTTTTCGGAGTGAGGCCAGAGTATAATCCTGGATCGGGATACCGTCTATTCGTATAGATCCTGAGTTGATCTCATAGAATCGGTTTAAGAGGTTTATGATGGTAGATTTGCCTGCCCCTGTCGCACCTACAATTGCTACCGTCTCACCGGCTGTGGCCTTAAAGCTGACCCCATGAAGTACTTCCTCTTCCTTAATATAACCGAATCTCACCTGATCAAATTCTATATTACCTCTCACATCCTCGCGTACCAGCTCGCCGGTATCAGCAATATTGCTTTCTGTATCAAGGATCTTAAAGACCCGGTTGGCCGCTACCATGCCCATTTGGAGCGTATTAAATTTATCTGCGATTTGCCTAAGCGGACGAAAAAGCATTCCTGATAGCAGAATGAAGGCAAAAATAGTCCCGTACTCTTCGGTTTCCACCTGGGTTACATTTTGTAACCCGCCATACCAAACGATTAAACCTATGGTAATGGAGGACACAATATCGGCAATTGGAAAGAAGAAGGAATTGTACCAAACTGTTTTGAGCCAGGCATTCTGATGCTTGGCATTTATCTGTCGGAATTTTTCGCTTTCCAGAGATTCACGCGTAAATAACTGGACGATCTTCATTCCGCCGATGCGTTCCTGGACAAATGAATTTAAGCTCGAAACCTGGGCCCTTACTTCAATAAACGCTTTTTTCATGGCCTGCTGAAACACACGTGTGGCATACAGGATCACAGGCATGATCGCAAATACAATAAGTGCTAATCGCCAGTTGATCACCAGCATGACCGCAGCCACGACAAGCATTTTTAAGAGATCGGCAACAATCACAAAAAAGCCCTGGGAAAATATTTCGCCTATACGTTGCATATCGGCAACAGATCGGGTAACCAATACCCCAATTGAGGAATTGTCGAAATATTTCATTTTAAAGCCCATCATCTGATCAAAAAGTTTGATCCGTATATCTTTGATCACAGACTCGCCCAACCAGTTCGCGAAATAGGTAAAACACAATTGGCAAACAACCTGGGCAAACAAAACCCCTCCAAGGGCCAGAGTCAGAAACCAGAGTCTATCTGCATCCGATTTTTTGATGGCCCCATCTATGATGTCCCCAACGATCAAGGGTGTTAATACGGCAAAACCAGACAAAAGGATGGCCGCAAGGGCAACCCCAAAGAAAGTTGGGCGATAAGGCCTGGTATAGGCCAAAACGCGCTTAAAAAGTGTAAAATCAAAGGCTTTACCGATCTCCTGATCCATGGATTTCCAGCAGGTTTTCCGGGTATGATATATCCACCAAATATAGTCCTTTTGCAGGGACTGAAGGTCCGGCTTCGCTGCGCTTTCCCGAATTTATAATAGTCTTAACATCTTCAGGCGTCCATTTACCTGTTCCAACCTGTAGCAAAGTGCCAACTATCGCACGAACCATATTACGCAAAAATCTGTCTGCAGTGATCCGGAATACGAGTCGGTCTCCCTCCCACACCCAACGTGCCAGTTTAATATCGCATATGTAGGTTTTGACATCTGTATTGGACTTGGAAAAACATTTAAAATTTGCCTTGCCTAACAATACCTCTGCGGCCTGGTTCATCATATCCACATCTAAAGAGTGGCGCACATAATAAGCTGAATGTTGATGAAAAGGATCCTTTTGCTGCACAACCACATACTCATAGGTTCGCTCAACGGCATCGAAGCGCGCATGTGCCTCCTCGGTTACCTGATAAATCCTTTTTATAGAAATGTCTTTGGGTAAGTAGCTATTAAGTCTGTGGCGGAATTCCTGGCTATTCAATGCATTGTTCAGATCGAAATGAGCTACCATATGCCTGGCATGTACCCCTGTATCTGTGCGGCCGGCCGCAACAAGGGAAACAGGGTTTCCATATAATAATGAAAATGCGTCTTCCATGACTTCCTGAACACTAATTGCATTAGGTTGTCGCTGCCAGCCGTGATAAGGCGTTCCTTCATATGCAAATTCAACAAAGTATCTCAAGGCTAAATGCTACTTTTGTTCTGCAAATATATCCGTTTCCCAATACAGACGGTTCACGCTAAATTCAGAACTTGACACGAATCCTGTTACTTTCCGATACACACGGCCATATGGATGAAGCCATTTTAAAATATGCCGAAGCAGCAGATGAGATCTGGCATGCAGGAGATATCGGAAGTTTATCGGTAACAGATCAGCTTGCCACAGTAAAACCTTTAAAAGCAGTTTATGGAAATATAGACGACGCTCTGGTGCGTGGTGAATTCCCTCTGGATCTTCGTTTTCGTTGTGAAGATGTAGACGTTTGGATCACTCATATTGGTGGATATCCAGGTAGATACAGTCAGCATGTACGTGAACTGATCCGGGAAAATCCCCCCAAGCTATTCATCTGCGGGCATTCCCATATCTTGAAGGTAATGAACGATGCCAAGCTAGGCTTGCTTCATATGAATCCAGGGGCTTGTGGCAGACTGGGTCTGCATTCTGTACGAACAATGCTTAGGTTTGTCATTGACGGTCAGGACATCAAGGATCTGGAAGTGATTGAGCTAGGAAATCGATCAAAGGGCAAGTAAAAATCCCGACTGAAAACAGCCGGGATTTACACACTAATAGTACTAAGATGTTAGGTCATCGCAATCGATCCACAGATTTTACGAGATCTTCATCCTTTTTAATGGCTTTGTTCGCCAAAACCAAAAAAACGATAGAAAGAATCGGAATCAGCATCCCAATACCCTTCTCAGAAAGCGCTGCTTCTCCGGATAGATTTAGGGATCTAAATACGAATACTCCTAGTAAAATAAGGTTGAGGAACAGGTTTAGCCTGTTCAGTATAAATTGTTTTTTTCTGTTTTTAAAAGACAGCAAGGCATATAGTGCTAAAACCGCTATGGCTAAAAAGAAAAATTTGATCCATGGGTGGTCGTAAGCAAATAACTCAGTCTCGCCGGTTTTCCATAGAGGTGCCCAGACCGGAAGTAACCCGGCCATAATAGAAATGATCAGCAGATATATTGATTGAATACGTTGAATCATGACACTAAAGCTTAGCAGGAGGCAAAAATACGTGTCTTTTTTAAGAATATTCCCCGAGAACTCTAAAATAATTCGTAATATTGCGACGTTATTAGTTATAGCTCTTACCGCTAGGGATATAGATTCTTCAAAAATCCCAATAACGCAGACTTCATTTTTATTCAACAAGCGTATAATTCATACCGTATTTCATGTTTGAAATTTCAGACTTAAAAGCAAAGAAGTTACCTGAACTTCAAGATATTGCAAAAGACCTAAACGTACCTAAGTTTAAGTCGCTAAAGAAACTAGATCTGGTTTATCAGATTTTGGATGTGCAAGCAAGCAATCCAAAGGCCGTTCAAGAAACTGTTAAAGCCACAGATCCGGCCCCTCCAAAAGAGCGAAAAGCTCCCAGAAAACAAGCCCCAAAGCAACAAGCACCGAGACAACAAGCACCGTCTGAGCAAAAGGGCAAAAAGGAGGAATCGAATCGACAAAGACAGGAAGACAGACGTACTTCGCAACCGGTAAACGGTCAGCAAAGAAAAGAACAACCAAAACAGCAGCACCAATCCAATAAACCTCCTCATAAGAAAGGCCCGCACAAAGGAGGCCAGGAGAGGAAAAGCAGCAATTTTGATAAAGAACTCAAGAATAAGTACAAACAACCCGAGTACGAATTTGACAGCATCATTGAAAGTGAAGGCGTGTTGGATATCATGTCGGATGGTTATGGATTCTTAAGATCTTCGGATTACAATTACCTATCCTCCCCGGATGATATCTATGTATCGCAATCACAGATCCGTTTGTTTGGACTAAAAACCGGTGATACGGTATTAGGTAACGTGCGACCCCCAAAGGAAGGAGAAAAATATTTCCCCTTGATCAAAGTAAACAAGATCAATGGATTGGACCCTCAAGTGGTTCGAGACCGGGTTGCTTTTGAGCATTTAACCCCGCTCTTTCCATCGGAAAAATTCAATTTAGCCGAACGGCAGAGTAGTATTTCTACACGAATTATCGATCTCTTTTCGCCAATTGGTAAAGGGCAACGGGGAATGATCGTTTCTCAGCCTAAGACGGGAAAGACAATGCTTCTGAAAGATATCGCCAACGCAATTGCAGCGAATCATCCTGAAGTATATCAGATCATCTTATTAATTGATGAACGCCCGGAAGAAGTTACCGATATGCAGCGCAATGTAAGCGGGGAAGTTGTGGCTTCTACCTTCGATAAAGAGGCGACCGATCATGTGCGTGTTGCTAATATTGTTTTAGAGAAAGCTAAGCGACTTGTAGAATGCGGGCATGATGTAGTGATCCTCCTGGATTCGATCACAAGGCTGGCACGTGCTTATAATACGGTTCAACCTGCATCTGGGAAAGTTCTCAGTGGGGGTGTGGATGCAAATGCACTTCATAAGCCTAAAAGATTCTTTGGTGCCGCTCGGAATATTGAAAATGGCGGATCCCTTTCCATTATTGCTACGGCATTGACAGAAACCGGATCTAAAATGGACGAAGTGATCTTTGAGGAATTCAAGGGTACCGGTAACATGGAATTACAACTAGACAGAAGGATCAGTAACAGAAGGATCTTCCCGGCTATTGACCTTGTTTCTTCTTCTACGCGTAGAGATGATCTCTTACTTGATGAGAATTCTATACAGCGTATGTGGATCATGCGTAAGTACCTTGCAGACATGAACCCGGTTGAAGCCATGGAGTTCATTGAACAGCGCATAAAACAGACTAAAAATAATGAAGAGTTCCTGTTGACCATGAGTCAGTAAGAAAAGCTCTTAAGAAATAACTGATCCCGGCCATCTTTGATGTGTCGGGATTTTTTGTGCATTTTCTGAAAGTCTTAATGTTAAAATAGCTGAATAAGTACTACATTTAAAGGACAAACACCTTACCCCCCCATAATTCATTCAATAACCTTATCAGAAAAAAAATGAGAACGATCAAAACAATCCTACTGTCAAAAATTCCGTACTGGGCCTTTTCTATGCTATTAGTAATGGCCTGTAATCCAAAAGAAACAAGAACGCAAGAAGAACAGGAACGAGAGCCCAGTCCGGAACCCAAAGGGATCATTTCTGAAAAAGAGGCAGGAGTATTGTTTGATACCTATTCCAGAAACAGGCTACCTTTAATTGAAAAATTTGAGAATGAAGCAGCAGAAGAAGGGGAGGAAAACTTCATGGCCGCGCGCTATACGTATTTTAATTTCAAGGAAATACAAAAATACATGAAGTATATTGAGGAACAGGCCGCTTCAGCCGGAAAAGATATCGAAACGCTCAGGATCTATTACGCAACATATCCGGCCGGGAGCGGGAATGATTCAAAAAAGAATACGGTATTCCTGGTTCCTACTACAAAATTTGGAGATGTAAACAAGGCATTTAAAATAGATACAGTAAATGGTAAACCTGTTGCAGAGGCTATTCCCTGGAACTTCAAAGGAATTGGGAAAGAATCCATGGAGCAGGAAGAAAAGGAAGGTGAAAAAAATCAGGCTGGTTTCTTCACCGGTTTGGCCACAAATACGGTCTTATTAAGAGGAGGTAGCTTAATACTAAATGATGGAAATACAGCTCCACCACCGCCCAATCAATAAGGCTTAGATGGAAAACATCGCCTTGGTTGACCTCTTTCTTGAGGGTTTGGATACAATTTTAGAAAATGTTTTTACTCCCCTGTATGGAATAACTGCATTTGTAGCTTTATGGCGGTATCGCAGATACTATGATACCGCCTTAAAGTTCCTTCCTATCATATTCTTTTACACTTTTTTGTCAGAAACCCTGGGATTGCTGATACGGGACTATGGTTTTAATCTCCTTATCAATGACATCTACACGGGCAATAACAGTCTTCCTGCTAATATTTACCACATTGTATTTTACCTCTTCTTTTTTAGTGTCTATTACTATTTCTTAGATAGGCCAAGAGACAAAAAGGTAGTTGTTGCATGGATCATAATCTTTGTGTTCGCGAGTCTGTACAACATTTATAAAGAGAGTTTCCTTACGCTTAGTCAGGTCTATGCATACGTTGCTGGTGGATTAGGTATCATTTGTTGTTGTATCCTTTATTTTATACAGAATAAAAGGCTTACAGGCAAATGGTGTAACAAGAGAGATCTGCTCTCCTGGATAAGTTTGGGCTTATTGGCTTTCTATATTGTTTATATCCCCATAAAGATCATGAAGCATTATTGGGCATTGATCGGGGAATACGGTGACCCCTGGAGCAGAAGGATTCATCTAAGCGTGCTTATATTCATGTATATCTGCTTTATATTAGGCTTTGTGAAGATGGATCGCATTTTATTAAAGAGGAAAAGCACCGTATGAAAATAGTTTTAATAGGCGGAAGTGGCACAATTGGGAGCCATGTTTATCGGGCATTCTCGAAGGATCACGAAGTTATCCTTGCGAACAGGCGTTCCCCAGATTTTCCGGTTGATATTGCTAAAAAAGAATCTATTGAGGCGCTTTTCAAGAAGACAGGCCAGGTAGATGCGGTTATCTGTATTGCTGGGGAAGCCAAATGGGCTGACTTTGATGATCTCAATGAATCGGATTTCTATATTGGTATAAAAAGTAAAATGATGGGGCAGGTTAATCTTGTCAAGATCGCAAAAGAGTTCCTCAATCCTTCGGGGTCGATAACACTAACTACTGGAATTCTCGGAGAGCGTCCGGTACCTAAGACTACAAGCGCTGCCCTGGTGAACGGAGCTATCCACAGTTTTGTTCTTGCCTTTAAACAGGATTATCCCGAAGGACCCCGGGTAAATGTTGTTGCTCCCGGTTTGGTTGAAGATTCTTATGAAAAATACAAGGACTACTTTCCTGGGCATATTCCTGTCCCCATGGTAAAGGTGGTCGAAGGATATAAAAGAAGTGTTTTAAGTTCAGCTCGCGGAGAATTGATCCGAATATATGAACCATAAAAAAAGCCCTGTTACCAGGGCCTTTACTTTCTTCTCATAGACGTGCCTATAATGAGGCGACTTGCTTGGCGAGTTTGCCTTTCAAGTTGGAAGCCTTATTGGCATGAATAATATTGCGCTTAGCCAGTTTATCTATCATACTTACGACTTCGGGCAGCAATGATTCGGCTTTCTTTTTGTTGGTTTCCGCTCGTAATTTCCTAATAGCATTACGTGTGGTCTTGTGCTGATACCTGTTTCTCAGGCGCACTGCCTCATTTCTGCGAATCCTCTTTAATGCTGACTTATGATTGGCCATGCTTCTATTTTATCTATTTTTTGTAGCCCGTAGGGGAATCGAACCCCTGTTACCAGGATGAAAACCTGGCGTCCTAACCCCTAGACGAACGGGCCATGGTTTGCTTTATAAGCGGTTGCAAAAATACAATTATTTTTTATTACTACAACAGCCAGATTTAATTTTTAGATCAATAGGCTTTTGCGAATAAAACCCGCCTTTCCGAGGGTTTGCCGCTAACCATACAGCTACCCTTCCCTTCATATCCACTTAAGGGGATACAACGAATAGTAGCCATTGTCTCTTTCTTGATCTGTGCTTCTGTTTCGGCGGTGCCATCCCAATGTGCAGCTATAAATCCGCCATGTGCTTCCAGAACCTCTTTAAATTCATCATAAGAATCTACACTTCTGATATTCTGATCGCGAAAAGATTCTGCTTTTTTATAAATAGATTCCTGGATCTCAGCCAACAGCTCCGTTATATGATCTACTGCCTTATCCATGTCAATACTCGCTTTCTCAAGTGTATCGCGACGGGCAATTTCCAAGGTACCCTGCTCCAGGTCTCGTTGACCTATAGCTATTCTGACCGGAACGCCTTTGAGTTCATATTCATTGAATTTGAAACCGGGTTTATGTGTATCCCGCTGATCAAATTTTACTGAAATGTCTTTGGATTTAAGCTCCTTTAGTAAGGGTTGTATCTTCTTACTGATGGCATCTAACTGCTCTATTCCTTTATAAATAGGCACAATAACTACCTGGATAGGTGCCAGTTTTGGAGGTAACACCAAACCATTGTCATCACTATGGGTCATAATGAGTGCCCCCATTAATCGAGTCGATACACCCCAGGATGTCGCCCACACATATTCTTGTTTTCCTTCTTTTGTGGCAAACTTTACGTCAAAGGCCTTGGCAAAATTCTGACCAAGAAAATGGGAAGTACCGGCCTGTAATGCCTTTCCATCCTGCATAAGTGCTTCAATGCAAAAAGTATCTTCTGCACCTGCGAAGCGTTCACTTTCTGTTTTAATGCCTTTTATCACAGGTACAGCCATATGGCCTTCGGCAAAATCCGCATAGATATTCAGGATCAATTCGGCTTCTTCAACCGCTTCCTGTCTTGTCGCATGGGCAGTATGTCCTTCCTGCCACAGAAATTCTGTTGTTCTGAGAAAGAGACGGGTACGCATCTCCCATCGCACCACATTTGCCCACTGATTGATCAATAAAGGTAGATCTCTGTAGGATTGAACCCATTTGCGAAATGTATCCCAAATAATGGTTTCAGATGTGGGCCTGACGATAAGTTCTTCCTCTAGTCGGGCATCCTCATCGACGACTATACTCTTTCCATCATCAGAATTTTTTAATCGATAATGGGTAACAACAGCACATTCCTTTGCAAAGCCTTCAACATGACTAGCTTCTTTACTTAAATAGGATTTGGGAATGAATAAGGGAAAATAGGCATTTTCATGCCCGGTTTCCTTAAACATTTTGTCTAATCCGGCTTGTATTTTTTCCCAGATCGCAAAACCGTATGGCTTGATGACCATACAACCCCGAACCCCGGACATTTCAGCAAGATTGGCTTTTATTACGAGTTCATTATACCACTTGGAATAGTCCTCGCTTCGTTTCGTTAAATTTTTACCCATTAATAAGACTTTGGCATAAAACTTGTGACATACATTACAGAAAAAGTTGGGTAAAACTAACTAATTTTAATTGATGTTCAATATTCAAATTGCGATACGATGATACAAGCACTACCCCAACCTAAACCCCTTAAAATCTTATGGGCCACATTGCTGGGCTCTTTTCTCGTTTCCTGCGGTTCCTACCAGCAGGCTTCTTATTATGATAATGATGGGATTTATACCAAAGGGGAAAAAAGGACAGTGGTAGAGCGCCCGACGCAACAAGTAGAAACCGTTGAGAAAGAAAGCGATGGTATTTACGGCGATTATTTTGGCCAACGCGCCGATCAGATCGATGACATTATGGAGAACGAGATCTTTACGGATGTTGATGAATATTACGGCGGGGTTGAAAATGACAGCATTTTAGGTGAGCAGGAATACGCGGATATGGATAATGATTATGCCGGATTCGGCGGATGGGGCGATAATGCGAGTCGCGTTGAGATCAATGTATACCCGGACTATGGTTGGGGTGGATTCTACGGATGGAACAGTCCTTTCTTTGGCGGCCTTGGATGGGGCGGCCTGTATGGAGGACTAGGCGGATGGTACAACCCTTGGTGGGGACCTAGATTTTACAGTCCCTGGTGGTATGGCGGTGGCTTTGGATGGGGTTACGCCGGATGGGGCTATGGCGGATGGGGCTATGGCGGATTTGGTTATCCCTTCTATGGATACGGAGGCTATGGATATGGTTATCATCCATACTACGGATACAATAACAGGTATTCCTATAATCGCAGCAGACGCGGATACTATAACTCTGGCTTAGCTTCAAACAGTTTAAGAGGCAGATCTAACACCGGCCTTAGTCGCGGAAACAGTAATGTTCGATACAGAAGCAATAGTGGGCGTTCGAATGCGAGTCGCTCCAGTACGGCTTCACGAACTTCAACTCGAAATAGAAGTAATGTAGCAGGGCGTTCTGCAGGCATAGATGGTATTGCACGAAACAGAGCGTATCGTTCCAGCCGAAGCACGCGTGCCTTGCCAAACTATAACAGAAGCAGCAGATCAAATCTCTACAATAGAAGCAGCAGATCAAATCAATATAACAGAAGTGCAACGCCGAGAAGCAGCACCTATCGCAGAGGAACTCAGAGTTCTTCCAATAGAAGCAGCTATCGGAGCACTACCCCACGTAGATCTGTCTATACCAGGCCTAACAATTCCTCGAGGAGTTCGGGATATAGAAGTCCGAGTCGCAGTTCCTCAAGGAATTCAGGATACCGATCGAGCCGAAGCGCTCCAAGAAGTTCCGGTTACCGCTCCAGCAGGAGTAGTCCTTCCAGAAGTTCAGGAGTTCGTTCTTCCAGCCGAGGTAGTTCAAGAAGTTCTGGTAGTATGAGAAGCTCCGGAAGAAGCGGTTCAAGATCTTCCGGTATGAGCAGATCGTCGGGAAGTAGGGGTAGAAGCGGCGGCCGGCACTAATTCCATCAAAACATAAAACAACACAAAATGAAAAGGATCTTAACTTTCATAATGGTATTGGCATGCGCAGTTGGAAGCGCACAAACAGCAAATGATGTCTTATTATTCAGCCTGGAAGATCAGCAGGGTACAGCTCGATTCCAGGGTATGAGTGGCGCTTTTGGTGCCCTGGGAGGCGATATGTCGGCCTTGAATATCAACCCGGCGAGTTCAGCTGTATTCAACAATTCTATTTTCTCTATCACAGGTACCCACTACGAAAAAGAGAATGCCACAACTTATGGTGGAGGATTCCGAAACATGGACGAAAACCGTGTAGAGCTAAATCAATTAGGCGGTGTATTCGTTTATAAAAATACGTCCGATTCCGAATGGAAAAAGATTGCTTTTGCCGTGAACTATGATATGGTACAACAATTCAATAATGAGATCGCGGTATCAGGTAACAGTGCAGAAGGCATAGATAATTACTTTCTTGCTTTTGCACAGGGAGTACCTTTCGGATCGATCCTGATACAAGGCAACGAACTCATTGAAGATGCCTATCTGGATATTGGTGCCAGTTCAGGTTTTGGCGCACAACAAGCCTTCCTTGGATATTACGGTGGCCTGCTAGATCCTACAGATATGGACGAAGCAACAAGCACTTATGTGCCTACAGCTCAATATAATTCAGTGAATCAGGAATACAGAGAGAGCACTTCTGGTTATAATAGTAAGTTCACGGTGAATTTTGCGGGACAGCATGAAGAGAATCTTTATGTTGGGGCCTCCTTAAATTTTCATACGATATTTTATGACAAGGCAACCTTCCTTGATGAAACCGGATATGAAGCTGCTTCGCCAGTGCAAAGCACAATCTTCGATAATCTCTTACATACGGAAGGTTCCGGTTTTTCTTTCCAGTTGGGTGCAATTGCCAAGGTAAACGAAAACATACGCCTTGGAGGAAGTTATCAGTCTCCTACATGGTATCGTCTGACGGACGATACGGCACAGCGGATAGATAGCGACCTGGCTGATGACGATATTGGATTTATCGATTTTAATATCATTAACCTATTTGAAGAATATAAGATCAAAGTACCAGCCAAATACACCGGAAGTGTTGCATTGGTCTTTGGCCGCGACGGATTGCTAAGCTTTGATTATTCCTATCAGGATATGGCAAATGCAGAACTTCAGCCTACTTCCGACCCTTCATTTTCAATTGTGAATGATCAGATCGCAAACAACTTTGGGGATATAAATACTTTTCGCATCGGAGCGGAATACCGTATAGATGAAGTAAGCCTTAGAGGTGGATATCGTATGGAAGAAAGTCCGTATGTGGATGGAAATACAGTGGGAGATCTTACAGGTTATTCCCTTGGATTGGGGTATTCTTTTGGTGGAAGCCGCTTAGATATAGCCTTTAATCAGTCTGAAAGGGATATCAATATGCCCTTATACGATGTAGGAATAAACACCCGGGCATTTAGAAACCTGGAAAATACGCAAGTTGCACTTACGTACACGTTGAACTTTTAGCGTTTTAAACTGAAATGACTACGGATGGTGTTGGCTACTACAACGCCTTCTTCATCCCTGGAATATTCAAGTCGGAACCAGTAATCAGAAGATGGCATAGGTCGTCCGTTGAAGGTACCGTCCCAGCCGAGTGTTACCTCATCTAATTGCTTTAGCAATTTCCCGTATCGGTCGAAAATAAAGACAACCGGATTTGTCAGGGTTTCTATGCCCAAGACATTCCAGTCATCATGGATCCCATCCCCATTCGGGGTAAAGAATTTTGGATAGCCCACAACAAGGAAGGGAATAGGTTCTGTTGTACCACATCCATTCTTATCGTTAATGACAAGGGTGTTTTCACCCGGGGGGACATCTACGAATATTGGGGAATCCTGAAAAGGACCGTTATTGATAGAATATTCATAACTACCTGTGCCCTGAACAAAGACTTCAATAATATTCCGGTCCGACAGATCTTCAAGAACATCGATCCGATCAAGGACAGGTATCCCATAAAAAGTGATCAGGATATCATCCGTTATGACGGTAGCTAATGTCGTTTCAATAGAGACAAAATAGCGTCCGGAATTGGGGCTTGTAACCGTATATGTAGTTTCTGCCGCTCCTGAGGCCAATATCTGATCAACAACACCGTCATCTTCATAATCCACAGACCAGGTAACGTTGGCAATGTCGGGTCCTGCAGGGGAATTCAATGCACTCAAAACGATATCCGGATCTCCTTCACAGGCAATAATGTCCAGGCCAAGGAACTCGTCCCGTAGTGTACAATCCAGGGCAGTGTCCTGGTCGGCATCAACCGAGGTGCCGGTAAATGTCAAAATGTAGGATTCAGGATCTCCGTCGAAATTTGTATTAAAATTGTTGATGAGCAGATAGTATATTTCACCGGCCTGTACGTCTAGCCATTCGTCATAGGTATTCTGACTCCCCACTAAGGGTGGCGCACCGGCCTGTCCATTTTCCGGGTTGACTCCTATTCCGGTAAATCGGGTAGTATTCACTTCATAGTTGCAGCGAATTGGTTGGGCCGTGCCATTGCTGATGCCAGCGCAATCCGAATCAGGACCGTATAAGGCAAAATCCCATTCTGCTGTAATTGTCATACCGGTTGAGGGAAGAGCCTCTATGTCAAATCCGATCTGACCGTCTGTTCCTGCCCGAAATACGAACCAGGAGGTGTTATTCTCAATATTGGCAGAACTTACGCTCCCTTTTTCTAAACAACCTGATTGGCGGATCACATCGGGATCAAAATCATCGATATCGCCCCCTCCATCTGCAATTCCAACGATAGGTGCATCGGCACAAACAGGAATAGCAGTACGGCAATCAGGTGCATTTTGTGCACTAGCGACCGTTGTAAAAAAGAAAATAATACTAAGGGATAAGATTAGCAGGCGCATTCTGAGTGGGGCTAACAACTATGGTTTTTCTAGAGTATAACTACGGCAGGCCTTATTTAGTATGCAGAAAATTGAGTTTTCGGACTATTATTCGATGAACCGCACCTATCGAAAATTAGCATGTTGGTTATCAGCGTCTTAGCGCAAAGTGGTTATTTATGTAGGCAGCTTCTACACGTTGTCCTTGAACATCCATATAAGAAAGTTTGAACCAGTAGTCTGTCGAAGGTAATTCACGCCCGTTAAATGTGCCGTCCCATCCAACACTTTGCATGTCTAACTCCTTGATAAACATCCCATAGCGATTAAAAATATGGACGATCGGTTCCTGAAGGCTTTCAAGGCCTTCAATATGCCAGAAATCATTCGCCCCATCTCCATTAGGCGTAAAGAATTTTGGAAATCCAACTACAGTGATCTCTGCTGAAACAGAGCCGCATCCCTTTGGGTCGTTTATGGTAACCGTATGCAGGCCGGGGGCAACATTTGAGAATATATTGGAGGCTTGTATCGGGCCATTATCCAATTGATATTCATAGGGTACATCCAATTCTGTTAGTACCTGAATTGTGTTATTCTTTTGAAGATCTTCTACGATCACCTCATCTATGCGGGGCGCCAGTGAGATAGTTACACTAACTGTTTTAGTGATAGAACAATCAACCCCATTGCCCGAGTTTGTAACTGTAAGGGTATATTCTCCGTCCTGGCTGACAAATATACTGGAGGTGTTTTCACCTGTACTCCACATATAGTCGTACTGTCCTATACCAGATATTTCGCCTATTTCAACACCAGTGGTCGATTCGCAGATATACACATCAGTTTCAATATCCAGTTCCGGTGTTTGTACAACGGTCAGATCAAAGGATTGAGAGGCATCAAAGCAAGCCGGGTTTTCTTGCGAGCTGATCCTGGCGAAAATTGTTACCGATCCTGCAGAAGGGGAATACAAGGCAGGAAGGGGATTAATTCCCAGCTGTGCATCAGTTGCATCCTCGTGATAGGTGACCA
The DNA here is from genome assembly GCA_018679315.1 of Bacteroidia bacterium. Lineage (GTDB taxonomy): Bacteria > Bacteroidota > Bacteroidia > Flavobacteriales > Flavobacteriaceae > HDS-28. Next base: position 34,202 of record JAHHLF010000080.1, read on the forward strand.
CAAAATCAGATGGATCCTGACTTCCCAGGACTTCAGCGTTTTTTACTTCCAGGTTATACGTTTCCAATCCTGAACAACTTACAGCATCAGTCATAGCTTGTGCTGTAGGTGCAGGGCTAAAAAATACCTGTACATCACTGATGAGATTATTTTGCGTTGTCCGGATCACCTCAACCCTGTACAAGGCAGAAGTTGTGACGTTTAATGCGGGGTTCGTTTCCCCTGGAAGAAGCTGAAATCCGCTTCCTGTATCGGAATACCAGGTGTAGCTAAGCACATCAGTTGTCGTTGCATCCAAGACAATGGGATCTCCCTCACATGCTGCTAAAGGGGGACCTAATAAGTTGCTGATTATAGAGCAATCCAATGCATCGTAGGGGTTTGTCACAAATATCTCACCTGAAAATTGAATCGAGAATCCCGAGTTAGTATTGCTGAAATTATTGATCAGCAGGTAATAATCTTCTCCCGGACTTACATCTAACCAATCTTCGTATAAAAAAGTATCTGCATTGCCATTTGGATCTTCGCCCACGCCCATAAATGTCTCCATATCGCGATTATCAAAAAAGTTGCATCGCACCGGATCTCCCAGATTATTGCAGTCATTAGTTTGGTACAAGGCAAAATCCCAATCCTCAGAGGAATCAAAGCCAATATTGAAACCCAATTGTCCGCTGGCGCCGGTTCTGAATCGGTACCAGGCAGAATTAGACTCAATAGCTCCTGTGATCGTAGGTTCAAGGCATCCACTCGCTGAAGCGCCATTAAAATCGTCAATCCCATAGCCCATAGTTCCACTATTCACCGGCGTATTGTTACAGATCGGGATTGCATTTACACAATCCGCTGATATCTGTGCAAAAAGAGTCGGGGACACGAATACGAATAAAAACCAAAAAAAGAGGGTTTTCCACCTCATGTCTAGAAAGGGCTTTGCATTATATAAAAATATGGCTAAGGTGTACTACACCCTAAATAATGTTGTGTATGCCCGTAAACACGATATAAAGTGCCATTTTATGTATATCTTTGCTCTTCTTTAAAGACTATTTTTAATGAAATTTGACCCCGATTTAGAAGCACATTTAGATGCCCTCGGAAATGATCATGTATCGGCCTCGGAAACGACTCCTATACGGCCGGATGCCTTTGTATTGAGTGATGATGAAAAAATAGACCGGATAAGGGAAAATATCAGGGAAATAATGCTTACCCTGGGTATGGATCTGGAAGATGATAGTTTGAAGGGAACTCCCCAACGTGTGGCCAAGATGTATGTGAAAGAGATCTTTGGTGGCTTGCATCCAAAAAGACAGCCAAAACCATCTACTTTTAAGAATAAATACAAATACGGCGAAATGCTGGTAGAAAAGAATATTACTGTCTATTCTACCTGCGAACACCATTTACTACCTATAGTTGGAAAGGCGCATATTGCCTATTTGTCCAGCGGAACTGTTATTGGTCTTTCGAAAATGAACAGAATAGTGGATTATTACGCAAAACGTCCTCAGGTTCAGGAACGAATGAATATACAGATCGTCAAGGAACTGCAAAAAGCCCTGAATACGGAAGATGTAGCCTGTGTGATCGATGCAAAACACTTGTGTGTGAACTCCAGGGGCATCAAAGATGTAGATAGCAGTACCGTTACAGCAGAGTATGGCGGTAAATTCAAAGAGGAATCGGTCAGAAGGGAATTTCTGGACTATATTAAACTGGAAACGAATTTCTAATACCAGCCGATCTATGCAGCTGTATACCAGCCAAAAGCTTCAGGTTCATAATTCTTTATCAGGAAAAAAGGAAGTCTTCACTCCTCTGAATGAAGGACATGTTGGGATGTATGTATGTGGCCCTACGGTCTATAGCAATGTGCACCTTGGTAATTGCCGGACCTTTATGTCTTTTGACATGATCTATCGCTATCTAAAGCATTTGGGCTATAAAGTTCGTTATGTGCGAAATATTACAGATGCCGGACACCTGGAAGATGAAGGGGAACAAGAAGACAAGATCTCCAAAAAAGCGCGTCTTGAACAACTAGAACCCATGGAGGTGGTACAACGGTATACTGTTGATTTTCATCAGATACTCGAAAAATTCAACTTCTTACCACCGAGTATTGAACCTACAGCAACCGGACATATCATTGAACAAATCGAGATCATCAAAGATATTCTGGAGAAAGGATATGCGTATGAAATGAATGGCTCTGTTTATTTCGATGTAAGTAAGTTCAACAAGAAATATACCTACGGTAAATTAAGTGGCAGAAAGCTTGAAGATATGATCACAAATACCCGTGATCTGGCTGCTCAGGATGAAAAGCGAAATCCTCAGGATTTTGCCTTATGGAAGAAGGCCGAGCCTCAGCATATTATGCGCTGGCCATCCCCTTGGGGTGATGGTTTCCCAGGATGGCATTTAGAATGTACGGCCATGAGCACGAAGTACCTTGGCGAAACATTTGATATTCACGGAGGTGGTATGGATCTGAAATTCCCGCACCATGAAGCAGAGATCGCACAGGCCGAAGCGAGTTATGGGCATTCACCAGTTCGCTATTGGCTTCATACCAATATGCTTACTTTAAATGGCAAGAAAATGGCCAAATCTACCGGCAACAATATCCTGCCCAATGAAATTTTTAGTGGCCAAAATGATATTTTAAGCAAGGCTTATAGCCCATCTGCTGTTCGCTTTTTTATGATGCAAGCGCATTATTCCAGCATTCTGGACCTAAGTGATGATGCCCTCGCGGCTTCCGAAAAAGGCTACTTGAAGCTAATGGAAGCGATGAATCAGCTGGCTGATCTCCCTACAGGCAAAACCACAGATTTTGATATTACCTCCTGGAAGCAAGAGTGCTACAAAGCAATGAATGACGATTTTAATACACCTGTCCTTATCGCACAACTTTTCGAAGCCGTACGTCAGACAAACCTTATTCATGATAGTCAGGCTTCCATATCCCAGGAAGACAAGGAAGAATTGATCCAAAGCATGTCTGTTTTTGTATATGAGATCCTTGGCTTAGAGAATAATCAGGACATGGGCCAGGATAGAGATACCTTATCAGGCCTGGTAGATCTGTTGATTGAAATTCGCAATTCTGCCCGTGCCAATAAAGACTTTGCTACATCCGATAAGATACGTGATGATCTGGCGAATCTTGGCGTTCAACTAAAGGACGGCAAAGAGGGAACCTCTTTCAGCATTAAGTAATTTAAGTCGGTATACGGCTACTACTCAAATGACCTTAAAAAAAATTCTAATAGCCCCATTTGTTTTTCTCGTCAGGGCCTACCAATTGCTTATTTCTTCATGGACACCCTCAAGCTGTCGGTATAGCCCCACTTGCTCACATTACACCCTGGAGGCATTAAAAAAACATGGTCTGTTTAAAGGCGGGTGGCTATCAATTAAAAGAATTGCAAGCTGTCACCCCTGGGGAGGTCAGGGATATGATCCCGTTCCCTGATTCTTTTAACTTGACAAAAGGTTAGGAATTACACCGCGCTTGTCCAGAACCTATTTTAGTATCTTAGCGGCCAAATCATTTTTCAAATGTACTTTTTAGGTTTCAACTGGAATCCCGCAGACACCTTATTCTCCATCGGTGTACTACAAATAAAATATTATAATTTACTTTGGATCATAGCTTTTGCTGTTGGTTGGTTGATTATGAAGCGCATCTTCAAAAACGAAAACCGACCTATTGCGCAATTAGATTCCCTTTTTGTCTATACCGTACTAGCCACCATGATCGGAGCTCGTTTAGGTCATGTTTTTTTCTATGACTGGGGCTACTATAAGAACCATTTGATTGAGATCCTTTTACCCATACGCGAGCGAGCTGGCAGTAGTCTTTTTGGATTGATCAATGGATACGAATTCACTGGATTTGCCGGCCTGGCCAGTCATGGAGCCGCCATTGGGATCATCGTGGGAATGTACCTCTTCGTCAGAAAATATAGAGACTTCACCTTGCTCAATGTGTTGGACAGGGTTGTGATCCCTATTTCCCTGGGGGCATTTTGCATTCGGCTCGGAAACTTTTTTAATTCCGAGATCAATGGCAAGATCGTAGACTCTGGCTTTGCGTTTGCCACCCGTTTTATTCGGGATTCGGACGATATGCCAGCAAGCCGAGCCATGTCTATAACCAAAGAGAAAACGGTAAATGCAGCTTATAACGCTATTGAAAATAATCCTGAATTTGCCTCATATTTAGAAGCGATCCCGTACAGGCACCCGGCTCAACTTTATGAAGGTATTTGTTATATCGGGGTTTTTCTGATCCTACGGCATTTCTATTGGAAAACTGAGAAAGGAGCCAAACCGGGATTTTTATTCGGCCTCTTTTTAGTTATGCTTTGGACGATACGCTTCCTTGTTGAATACGTCAAGAAAAGTCAGGGTGGTTTTGAGGAAAGTCTGGGACTATTCTCGACAGGCCAATGGCTGAGTGTACCCTTTATTTTGCTCGGACTCTATTTTGTATTCCGTAAAACCCAGAACTAGTGATAATCAAACTTCCAAAATCACTTTGCTATCTCCTGGCTATCATGCTTTTATTTTCTGTTGCCTGCAAGGAAGATAAGAAAGTAGTAAAAACCGAATCCGTTAGTTTCGAGAAAGAAGGAGAACTGAGCATTTTTAAAGGCGAAACAGATAGCCTGATCGCCAGGCTTGATATTGAGATCGCCAGCACTTCCTATGAGACACAAACCGGACTGATGTACAGGGATGCCATGGAAGACAACCAGGCCATGCTCTTTATTTTTGGCGAACCGGCCTATCATTCCTTTTATATGAAGAACACCCGGTTCTCTATCGATATCATCTTCATCAATGATCAATTGCGCATCGCCAGTTTCAAGGAAAGGGCCAAACCCATGGACGAGAACGGACTGTCTTCTGAAGTACCGGTGCAATACGTCCTGGAAGTAAATGCCGGATTGGCCGAACAATGGCAGCTGGAAATAGGAGACCGTATCTCTTATCAGGAGGCCCATTAATAATCCACATGTTACTTGACGGACATAGCACAGATCGTCTCTATTTTCGGAAGCTCCGCGAATCCGACTTTCAGGATTGGCTTCCCTTCTATAAAGATCCAACAAGTACTGAATTTTGGGAAGGAATACCTGCCGACCCGGTGGTGGCTTGCAAAGAGCAATTCAGTCGGCAATTTGATCGATACGAACGGAAAATTGGTGGCATGAATGCACTTATCGATATCACTTCCGGTAAATTAACCGGAATTTGTGGCCTTTTACTTCAGGAATTTGATGGCAAGAAAGAATGGGAGATCGGGTATTCGCTTATGCCTGAATTCCGAGGTAAAGGATTGGCTACAGAAGCTGCCCAATATTGCAAAGTCGTGGCTTTCGATACCCACCTCGCGCCCAGTCTGATCTCTATGATACATGTAGAC
>JAHHLF010000331.1 GCA_018679315.1 Bacteroidia bacterium
ATTAGTGTGTTGTTAGTCTATATGGGAAGATAACCACACATGTTCCACGTGGAACATCCGGCATTAGATAGCCTTTTTATCTGGCCGTTTACCGATTCTTCTTGTGTTAAGAATGCAAATGGACTAATTTTGGATCATCAAAGTTCAATTACCATTAACTACCGTGCAGACCTTCTTAAAAACTAAAGACTTCGCTGTCAGTGGCGAGGAATTTCGATTATTATATGATCAGGAGCTCGATATGCTGGTTACTGATCCGCAGCCCAAGGAAATAGATAAATATTATCTGAGTTCCTCCTATATTTCCCATACCGATTCTTTTGAAACATTTTCAGACCAACTGTACCACCTGGTAAAGAAATATATGCTTTGGAAGAAAATACGCATGTTGGAGCGGTATTTGGGAAAAAGTGGAAGTGTTCTGGATATAGGCGCCGGAACTGGAGATTTCCTAAGGATAGCTCAAAAGCGAGGGTGGGATATAGAAGGCGTGGAGCCCAATCCCATGGCCAGGGGATTGGCCATCGAAAAACAACTTCCCCTAAAATCGGATATGAAAGACTTAGTGGGTATGTCTTTCGATGTGATTACTCTGTGGCATACCCTCGAGCATATTCCGGATCTGGACGGGCAGATCGATGCCATGTTAGAATGTCTCAAAGAAGATGGAATAATGGTTGTTGCCGTACCTAATTTCAAATCCAGGGATGCAAAATATTATAAGGAGTATTGGGCAGCATATGATGTGCCACGTCATTTGTGGCATTTTTCACAGGAAGCGATCGAACGCATATTTAAAAAGCACCAGGTGAAATTGATTAAAAAATCACCCTTGCGGTTTGATGCATATTACATCGCTCTTTTAAGTGAAAAATATAAAAATGGTAAATCAAATTATCTAAGAGCCTTCTGGATGGGAATGAGGTCTAATATAAGCGCCTGGCAATCTAAGGAATACTCATCCATGCTATACATCTTAAAAAGAAGGTAAAACGCATTTTAAGCATATTTAAGCGCCTTTTTCACAGAAAAGGACATCTATATTGTTCTTCTGAAATACCACCCCCAAAAGCTCGGAAATTTATCAAAAAACAATAGATATAGCGCATGGAGATGTTTATTTTCATAAATATTCTTTATAGTGAAAAACAAAGGTTCCTCTTTAGAGACAATGTGAAAACCAAACGGCTTTCTTACATTTGACCCGCTAAAAAAAATCAAATGAAATATTCTATTCTTTTTCTTTTTGTATTGGCCCTTGTTTCTTGTTCAGAACAAAAGATCGGCTATGTAGATAATGTTAAGTTGATGGATGGCTATCAGGAAAAGATCGATGTGGAAGAGAAGTATAAGAACAAGCTTGACAATTTAAACAGAAAACGCGACAGTATTTCTCAGGTGTTTCAATTAGAAGCACAGGAATTTCAAAGCAGGGCCGAGAAAATGGCTGCCTCTAAAGCACAAAAGGAATATGACATTCTTCAGCAACGCGGACAATTCATCGGCCAACAACTTCAACAAGAAGAACAGATTCTTCAACAGCAAGGCCAGATGGAAATGGACAGCGTCGTGCAAAAAGTGAAGGAAGAGATCAAAGCTTTTGGGAAATCCAACAAGTATACCTACATACTGGGTGGGGGAGAAGGCGGAAGTGTTCTTTACGGACAGGAAACAGATGATCTTACCGAGCAGGTATTGAAGATTCTAAACGAAAAATATAAGCAGTAAAATATTGATATACAATCTGTTATGATTGTAGCAGAAACACGAGTAATACGGCAGGAATAAAGTAAATTACGATAGTCTTAGCGCCTTCATAGTCTTTTGCGATCCGCTGACCTAACAATAGTAATAAGAGACTGATACAGGCCAGGACGCCTCCGGCAAATGCCAGTGTGGTCTCACCCCCATTAAGAATTTGCAGGATACCCGAGAAACATACAATTCCCGTAATTAATTCCAGGATGGCGATGATCCCCAATAAGCCTGGGACCATTTTACGAAAAGGCGATTTGGAAAAATGATCCTTCAGATACGCCAAATTGCCCGTCCAGTCGAATATCTTATCAAGAGCACTTTGTAAAAATGTGATCAGCAAGAGAAGCAGAAGTAGAATTTCTGCACTATGTGAAATAAGAAGTTCCATAGTTTAATATTTGGTGCTGCTAGGCAGCTTTTTTATGTAAAAGCCGGGTTAATTGAATTGAAAGATCCGTCCAAATTATTTTCGAATTCCCGTTTCGTTCAATATGGTAATGTGCCTCTTCAAAGGCTTCAACAATCTCGATCAGATTTTGCTCATGAATAAAGGGGGCAAAATTCGTTAATTGAAAGCCATCTACATGGATCTGCATATAGGCTAATTCATTAACACCATAATGAACCAACATAGCCTGACGGATCAGCGCAAGACAATACATGACAAATTTTTTCTGAGTTTCTCTACCGGTTCTGGCTACTTCTTCACTCCACATAATGAGTTCATGGATCGCGCCCTTATTTTTCTTTGCTTTAAAAGCACTGCGCACCCATTGAACAAACCACTTTTCGAAGACCAGATCCTCCGAGTCTTTATTCATAAGGTCCATGGCTTTATTAAAATTACCATTTGCCTCATGTGCAACCTGCATAGCCTCTTCACGCGATAACCCATGTTCGCTCAAGGCCTGCGCGATAATCGCCTCCGGGAGTGGTGGAAAATGTATTACCTGGCAACGGGAATAGATGGTCTCCATGATCTTCTCTTCGTCTTCTACCAAAAGAAGCATTATGGTTTTATCGGGCGGTTCCTCAATAAGTTTTAGCAATTTATTAGCGGCCGAAATATTCATCAGCTCAGCCATCCAAATAATCATGACCTTGTAGCCTCCTTCATATGCTTTGAGGGATAACTTTTTACTAATATCCAGAGCTTCGTCGACCCCTATTTGTCCTTGCTTTTTTTCGATCCCAATTAAGCGATACCAGTCAAAAAGGTTTCCATAAGGTTGTTCTTTGAGAAATTTGCGCCATTCCTCAATAAAATGATCACTTACCGGATGACTCTTGACCTTGTCAGATGTTGCTACAGGAAATGCAAAATGAAGGTCGGGATGTGTATAGGAAGCACATTTAATATTACAGGCTTCGTCTCCATTAATATTTTCTCCCTGGGAATTATGGCAAAGCAGATAGCGCGCATATGCCAATGCTGTCGCAAGTGTACCACTGCCCTCCGGACCAATGAACAATTGTGCGTGCGGAACGCGCCCTGCATCGGCACTTGACGTAAGATGATGCTTAATATGGGTAAGCCCTAAAATATCCTCAAACAGCATGCCTCAAATATAGAACTTTGAACAACATCTTCAGGAAATATTGACAGCACCGTTTTTGTGACGTATGTTGAATTCATACATTTGCCGAGCTACAAAATCTAACACATGATCACATTAGACGATTTTAATTTTGAGAATAAACGAGCCCTGATCCGAGTAGACTTCAATGTTCCGCTAAATGAGGATCTGGAAGTAACAGATACCACACGTATAGAAGCGGCTAAACCATCTATTATCAAAGTACTTGAAGATGGCGGAAGCGTTGTTCTTATGAGTCATTTAGGGAGGCCCAAAGGCGCCGTAAATCCAAAGTTATCACTATCCCATATTGTTGATACAGTCTCAGAAATAATTGGCGTTAACGTGAAGTTCGTTGGCGATTGTGTGGGTAAAGAAGTACGCGAGGCCGTTACTGCTCTTAAACGGGGGGAGATCCTCCTGCTGGAGAATTTGCGATTCTATGCCGAAGAGGAATCAGGCGACCTGGAGTTTTCAAAGCAACTATCCGAATGGGGTGATATCTACGTGAATGATGCATTTGGCACTGCACACCGGGCGCATGCCTCTACAACGATTATTGCAGATTACTTTTCAGGTAATAAATGCTTTGGTTCGCTGCTGTCAAAAGAGATCCAGGCAATTGAAAAGGTGCTCACTTCTGGGGAAAAACCTGTGACAGCAATTTTAGGAGGGGCCAAGGTCTCTTCTAAAATAACTATTATAGAGAACATACTGGACGCCATAGATCATTTGATTATCGGCGGAGGGATGACCTATACATTTATCAAGGCAATGGGAGGGGAGATAGGCGATTCGATCTGTGAGCTTGATAAATTGGACCTGGCTACCAGTTTGATGGAGCAAGCCAAAGAAAAAGGTGTTATTGTGCACCTCCCTGTTGATGTTCTTGCAGCAAATAAATTTAGCAACGATGCTGAGGTAAAAACGACCCCAGTTGATCAAATACCGGCAGGATGGCAAGGACTGGATGCGGGCCCTAAAACACTTGAACATTTTAAATCAGTCATTCTGGAATCCAGAACGATCTTGTGGAACGGCCCCGTCGGCGTATTTGAAATGCCTAATTTTGCCAATGGCACAATTGCCCTTGGCACATTTGTAGAGGAAGCCACAAAAAATGGTGCTTTCTCTTTAGTAGGGGGTGGAGATTCTGTAGCCGCTGTAAAACAATTTGGTTTTGCCGACAAGGTAAGCTATGTATCCACTGGAGGTGGCGCTATGCTGGAAAGCCTGGAAGGAAAAAGCCTACCGGGTATTGCGGCCATTCTTAATTGAGCCTGTTTTAACGATTATTTGGCCCCTTTTGCAAAAAGAATTTTATAGATTACTAAAAAATTTGCATTTTAGTTAACCCCGCTACGTAAATTTCATTTTTATGTATTTAAAAAACAGCACATTAGCACTGCTGTCAGCGCTTGTGTATATATCTGTCGCCACTGGACAGGAAGGGGTGCCAGTACAGGTAGAAGCGAAGCTTACAGAAGTGGCAATAACAGGGTCAGAAGAGAATGAGCAGATGTTCGAAGACTTGCCCCAGGCATCTAAGTGGGATAGCTTGTGGTTGGTTGAGGTAGCTTCCAGACAGGAAATGTTTCAGGAAATGCAGAAGGTTATTCTGAATACCACTGATGAAGAAGAAAGCTTTGAGAAATTAGACACAGAGATATTAAAGGCAAGATTGGCCGCTTTGGATTCAAAATCTCCATTTAATATTACATATAACCCCTCCCTTGAATCGGTAATTAACTCCTTCTTAAAGAATAAAAAACAGCTTATTCAACGGATGCTCACAGCGAGTCAGTTCTACTTCCCATTGTTCGAACAAGAACTAGACGCACATGATCTGCCACTGGAAATTAAATACCTGGCCATTGTAGAATCTGCCTTGAATCCCAGGGCGCGTTCCCGGGTAGGAGCCAAAGGGCTTTGGCAATTTATGTAT
>JAHHLF010000071.1 GCA_018679315.1 Bacteroidia bacterium
ATACAGTATTGGTGCCTATAAGCAGGTAGACGACTATCAATTTGGTGGAGGAGCCGGAATGGTCCTCATGATTGAACCGATAGACAAGTGTATATCAGCCCTAAAGAAAGAGCGCAGCTATGACGAAGTGATCTACCTGACTCCTGATGGTGAGCAGTTCGATCAGAAAATGGCAAATTCACTTTCTCTCTCAAAAAATATTATACTGTTATGCGGGCATTATAAAGGCGTAGATCAACGAGTTCGGGATACCTTTATAACAAAAGAGATCTCCATTGGCGATTATGTACTGTCAGGAGGAGAACTTGCGGCAGCCGTAGTCTCTGATGCTATCATCAGACTATTGCCAGGCGTGCTTAATGATGAGACATCTGCGTTGACGGATACCTTTCAGGATGATCTACTGGCCCCTCCAGTGTATACAAGGCCTCGGGAATACAAAGGACTTAAGGTGCCGGACATATTGCTGAGCGGAAATACGCCAGAAATAGAAAAGTGGAGAGAAGAACAGGCCCATAAACGAACCCAGGAACGCAGGCCTGACCTCTTTGAAGACTGAAAAACAATTCATACTTTTTTTAAATAAGGCCTTGGGAATTCTAAAATAAGGGCTATTTTTGCACACCATTAAATCAACCGCTGACGAAAGCCGTGAATGTTGGTTTGAGTAAACTAAATTTTATATCCCATGGAATCTTTAATCCGTTTTGTAGAAAACGAATTTGTTCCTAAGAAAGACCTTCCTGAATTTTCCTCAGGAGATACGATCACTGTATATTACGAGATCAAGGAAGGCGAGAAGAAAAGAACCCAGTTTTTTAAAGGTGTTGTGATTCAACGAAGAGGCGAAGGTGCTACAGAAACGTTTACTATTCGTAAAATGTCTGGAACCATCGGTGTAGAGCGTATTTTTCCTATCCACATGCCTGCTCTTCAAAAAATTGAGATCAATAAAAAAGGAAAAGTCAGGCGCGCACGAATCTTCTATTTTAGAGGACTTCGCGGTAAAAAAGCCAGAATTAAGGAAGTCAGGAAATAAACAGATTTCCCCCAAAATACGAAACCCTGATGTTCAAATGAATATCAGGGTTTTTTTATTGCTACCCGTTTTTAGAGTATTACGCCTGGAATTCTTTTATCGTCTTCCTTATTATGGCAATACATTCAAGCAATTGCTCTTCGGTCATTACCAGAGGAGGCGCAAAACGAATTATATTCCCGTGTGTAGGTTTGGCTAACAAGCCATTATTCTTGAGGGCGACACAAAGATCCCATGCTGTGGAACTGTCTTCTGTATCATTAATGACAATGGCATTTAGCAAGCCCTTTCCCCGAACCAGGGTTATCAATTCAGATTCTTTCTCCAGTTTTTCTATCTCCTCCCGGAAAATATTTCCTAAATAAGCTGCATTTTCAGCCAGGCCTTCCTCCCGAACCACTTCAAGTGCGGCAATAGCTACGGCACAGGCCAGTGGATTTCCGCCAAATGTGGATCCGTGATTCCCGGGTCTGATGACCTCCATGATCTCGTTGTTAGCAAGCACTGCAGAAACAGGGAAGACACCGCCAGAAAGTGCTTTACCTAATATTAAAATATCTGGTTTCACATCAGGAGTACCACTACAAAGTTTATCAGCGCATTTACAATTTCCACAGGAAGCGAGGAGTCTGCCTGTTCTGGCTATTCCCGTTTGGACTTCATCAGCTATGAATAAGACATTTTTCGCTTTACATAGGGCATGTGCCTCTTTCAAATAATCAGGATCTGGTGTATAAACCCCTGCTTCACCCTGGATAGGTTCTACAAGAAATCCGGCCACATGGCCGTCATCCAAGGCTTCCCTAAGTGCATTCAGGTCATTATAACGAATAGAGACAATGCCTGGGGTGAAGGGGCCAAAATTTTCAGTAGCAACCGGATCATTAGAAGCAGAAATAATAGTGATGGTGCGTCCATGGAAATTATTCTGACAGACAATGATCTTAGCCTTGTTTGCAGGGATCCCTTTCTTTTCATAGCCCCATTTACGAGTCAATTTAATCGCAGTTTCAACAGCTTCCGCTCCAGTATTCATGGGCAAAACACGATCAAACTTAAAGAAGTCTGTCACAAATTTTTCGTACCTACCAAGAACATCATTATAAAAAGCGCGTGATGTCAGGGTAAGTTTTTCAGCTTGAGCATTCAGAGCCCCAATGATCTTTGGATGGCAGTGTCCCTGATTTACTGCGGAATAGGCTGAAAGAAAGTCGTAATATTTATTTC
>JAHHLF010000246.1 GCA_018679315.1 Bacteroidia bacterium
GCCTTGGGGGCTTTATCTCTTTCTCCAGGGCAATAGCAATGCTTTGGGCTTCAAAAGCACCAATCACTATAGGCAACTTTCTATCCCCATCTACTTCATTCAGGATCAAGGCATAAGCGCCATTTTGGGTCTGGCTGTAGGATATGCCTTTAATTTTCAAACGGACTAAACTCATAAAAATAAATGGCCCGTTACGGCCTTCTAAATAAAAAGGGACGCTCTGTTCAGCAGAAAATCCCTTAAACAGTACAAATTAACAAAAATTCCCCATTTTATGGCCTGAATCGACCTAAAAATTAGACGAAATAATACAAAGAACAGGACTGGCATTTGGGGCAATTTTTCCTATTTTTGTTCGCCTTATATTTGGATAACAAATTACGCCAACTGCATTATGAGAACGATCCAATTCCGTCAAGCCATTGCCGAAGCCATGTCTGAAGAGATGCGCCTGGATGAAACTATTTATTTAATGGGCGAGGAAGTAGCCGAATATAATGGGGCTTATAAAGCCTCCAAAGGAATGCTCGATGAATTTGGACCAGAGCGTGTGATTGACACACCTATTTCTGAAATGGGTTTTTCTGGCATTGGAGTAGGATCGGCAATGAACGGTAATAGGCCGATCATTGAATTCATGACTTTTAATTTCTCCCTTGTCGGGATCGATCAGATCATAAATAACGCAGCAAAAATGCGGCAAATGTCGGGCGGGCAATTCAATATTCCGATTGTTTTCCGCGGCCCAACAGCTTCAGCCGGTCAACTGGCCGCAACCCACTCCCAGGCTTTTGAGAGCTGGTTTGCCAATTGTCCCGGACTAAAAGTAGTAGTCCCTTCCAACCCTTATGATGCAAAAGGTTTATTGAAATCCGCTATCCGTGACGATGACCCGGTCATTTTTATGGAGTCTGAACAGATGTATGGAGATAAAGGGCAAGTCCCGGAAGAGGAATACACCCTGCCATTAGGCGTGGCTGATATAAAGCGCCAGGGGAAAGATGTGACCATTGTTTCTTTTGGGAAGATCATCAAGGAAGCCTATACAGCAGCAGACCAATTAGCGGAAGAAGGGATTGATTGCGAGATCATTGATATCCGTACGGTACGACCATTAGACTATGAAACTATCTTTGAATCGGTAAAAAAGACTAACAGATTGGTGATCCTGGAAGAGGCCTGGCCTTTTGGAAATGTTGCCACTGAGATCACTTATCAGGTGCAGGATTCAATCTTTGATTACCTGGATGCGCCCGTTATTAAGATCAATACAGCTGATACGCCGGCGCCTTTCTCCCCCGTACTTTTGAAAGAGTGGATACCTAATTCAGATGATGTGGTAAAGGCCGTTAAAAAAGTGTTATATCAATAACAGCTTCCGATCGCGATACCTACCTTCGTTTATGAACCGGGACATCATTCCCGTATAAAAACATCCTATTCGGACTATCTTTACTTAACCCCAAACGAAAGACCTTTGCGGCACCTGACGATCCGGATATGAGAAAATTCTTTTTCCTCTTCACCTTCCTGCTTTCTTTTGTAGCCTGGTCCCAGACCAAGGTGAGTGGCATTGTCGTGGATGAGAATCAGGATCCGGTAGCTTTTGCCAATGTGTTTTTTAAAGATACTACCGAAGGGACCATCACCAATGAAGACGGCCGTTTCTACCTGGAATCGGAAAACACCTATTCAGTTCTGGTAGTCTCTTTTATCGGATATCAGAATGCCGAGATCGAACTTTCAAAGAAAGTCAATTATGACATGGAGGTTCTGCTTACCCAGGGGGAACAATTAGATGAGGTCATCGTGTACGTTGGAAAGCAATCCAAGAAGAACAATCCGGCTATTGATATCCTGAAAAAGATCTGGGCACGGAAAAAATTCAACGGCCTTAAAACCTATCGCCAATATCAGTACGATAAGTATGAAAAGATCGAGTTTGATCTAAACACCATAGACAGTGCCCTGATGAAAAGTAAGATGTTCAAAGGGATGGAGTTTGTCTT
>JAHHLF010000346.1 GCA_018679315.1 Bacteroidia bacterium
CCGTAAGGGAATGGGATGCCTATAGGAGAACCATAGAGTTGGTATGGTTTCTTGGTTGGTAGCCTGCCTGCCGGCAGGCAGCTTCCTGGTTCTTAGTTCTTAGTTGCTGGGTACTTGGCTTTTAAAGGGCCAACCCAGCAAGATAAAGATCAGTCCGGGGATGAGAACGGCAGCGATCAGCGGATATCCAGTGATAATATCGGTACGCAATACAGAGAGGCCTATCATGCCAAGCAGTACGATCATTCCACCCAGGAATTCCCATTTCCAGGCCAGGATAAAGCCTACGATCGGACTCAAGGGAAAGCAAATAAATGTCAGCATTTCATCAGAAGAGATGCTGTTAGCGGTACCGCCTGAAAGGAGATCCATGATCAGGAAGAACAGAACAAAAGCAGCAATGGCACTGCCCCAGATCCGGGCTAGCCATCGCAGCGCATTCCGTAATTTTTTGGTCTTCATAGTTGCCAATTTGATTAACTACCGCACCAGACAATGACTTGCCAATGCACACCCTTATCCGCGAGCGAATAATAACATCCGGCTTCTCCTCCCCGGGTGCCATACTCCATTTCTGATGTCCACTCTCCCGGGAAGTCGGGGAGTTCTGCGGCGTATATGTTTTCTACCCAGGATCGTAATTCCTCTTCGGAAACTTTGGGAAGGTGTATGGCCCAGTTCACGCCGCCTGCCTCAATGCAGGCCTCTTTTTTAAAGACGATACCACCTTCAAATTCCTGGGTATAACCACATTCATAATCGGGATCATAATCCAGGGTTTTGATGTCTTTTTTACCTGAGGTAGCTTTGTAATTCTCTGTGAAGTAGATATGTAAGACATCGCCGTAATAATCTCCCTGGGAGGCCAGGGCTTTTAATCCTTCTGAATCAGGTGTTGCGAGTCGGAACTCTTTTTTGCAGCCTGTATACAGTAGAATTAATAGACCAAATAGCAAGAATCTGTGCATGCATGAAATTTTGCAACTTAAAAGTAAAGAATAATTACATTAACCCATGATATTTGAAAAAAGCACTTCGGGAGTAAGTATCCGATCTAATCTCCAAAGGGTTGCAGGATGACATTGCCCACTTTTTGACCCTGGGCGACATAGGTATAGGCCTGGCCAATTTCCTCGAGGGGATACGACCTATCAAGGAGCGGCTTAAATTTTCCTTTTTCTATCAATTCCTTCATCAGTAAGACAGAGCGATGGCTATTAACGGGGAGTGGAAATTTAACGCGTTTCCCTCCGCCTAAAGGTGTAAACAAGGCTAAAAAGGGGTTTTGCATACGCGGCCCGAGTTCCGAGGAGATATAGACCCCATTCCATTCCAGGAGTCGCTTGCACTGGGCAAACGTACTTTTGCCTACTGCATCAAAAACGCATTGAAACGTTTCTTCATCCTGGGTAAAATCAACCCGACTGTAATCGATGATGCGCTTTGCGCCCAAGTCCTTAACCAACTCGGCGTGTTCCCCCCGGCAGACAGCCGTCACTTCTACCCCAAAAGCAGTGAGCAATTGCACGAGGGCAGAACCAATAGCACCGGTACCGCCATTGACTAAGATCTTATCGCCTTTTTTGAATTTGATCTTATTGATAAAATTATAGGCATAATGAGCGCCCTCCGGGCTTGCTGCCCCCTGGGCATAGGTAATATTATCCGGCATGGGTACTGCCATTTTTGAAGGGACGCAAATATACTGGGCATGTGAGCCTAGTCCGTTGTCACGAAAGCCAAATACCCGATCTCCGACTTCCAATTCGTTGACTTGCGAACCCACTCGGGATACTTCGCCTGCGAAGTCTGTTCCCGTACTTTTTCTTTTAGGATTTGGAAAACCCGTAAAGAGCCTGATGATCCACGGCTTGCCCCAGAGTGCACCACAATCTGTGCGATTTACGGTTGCCGCATAAATTTTTACCTGGACTTCATTGGGCTTGGGCTGAGGTATATCTACCTCTTGAATTGAGAATACTTCCGGGCCTCCATAGTGGGATCTGATGGCTGCTTTCATTGCAATAAACAATTATCAATTACTGTTGAGCGTGTTGAACGTTTTCCGCTATAATACTTACGTTACTTTGGTACCTAATTGTTTATTGTTATTTGATTGGCGTATGGATTATCGGTCGCCCCGGCCGCCCATTTGGCTGTAAACAGCCCCTATGGCAAGGCCTACTCCGGCTCCAAGAGCAATGCCTAAGGCTACACCCATTGCCACATCTTCGACCATGGCACCTACAGCAGCACCAATGGCAACGCCCATTCCGGCACCCAGTGCCAGACCTACTCCTATGGCATTCTGATTCTTCATGGCTTTTTAGTTGTGACTTAAAGATACGGGATTTTGGTTGACTGTTGAGGGTTGACTGTGGATGTAGTTTATGGATAATCGACTATCTTACTAAACTGACTCTAGATTTTAATTCCAAAGGAATCTCATTTTGGAATTTGGAATTTGGTGCTTGGAATTTAATACCATGTGGATATATAAGAACACTCCTGACAATTCACACCGTTTTTTATTGGGTGAATCCGGCAAGAAGATGCTGGCTTGTATCGGGGTGAATCCCAGTACGGCGGAACCGGAAAAACTGGACCGGACCCTGGAGTCGGTTAAGCGGCTGGCGGCTCACAATGGCTATGATGGCTGGCTGATGTGGAATGTATCATCTCAACGCACGACAGACCCCAAGGGCCTGGCGGTGGAACCGGATTATGAGATGCATGCCCGGAACCTGGCGTATATTATGCAGTCTGTATCGGATCACAGCATATCCCATCTGTGGCTGGCTTATGGAAATAACATTGAGCAACATGGGTATTTGAAGGTGTTTCTGCAGGATATTCTCACCATCCTGATCCCCTTTGAGTTGCAGCATAAAATGATCGGATTAACACAGAAAGGGCATCCGAGGCATCCCCTTTATGTTTCTGGGAAGGCGAATCTAGTTGATAGTTCTTAGCCTGTAC
>JAHHLF010000191.1 GCA_018679315.1 Bacteroidia bacterium
GTTTAGGTACCAAATTTCGAATTCGTTCTTTGAATCTTTTAACTATGAGGAATTTAACGCCTCGTCGATTGATGTCAGCGCCGAACTGGAAAAGACCTCAACGATCATGGAGTTATCCTTAAAAGCAGAAGGCACGGTCAATGTTAATTGCGACCTTTCCAGTGAGGCTTTTGATCAGCCACTCTCCGGCGCACTTGATCTGGTGATCAAATTTGGAGAGGAGTATGATGATGACTTTGAAGATATTGTCGTCCTGCCTCACGGAGAACATCAGTTAGATATTTCACAATTTGTGTATGAAATGATCGTACTGGCCGTTCCTCAAAAAAGAATACATCCTGGTGTTATAGACGGTAGTCTCAAATCTGAGTTACTCGACAAATTAAAGGATATGGATCCTTCAGGACCGAAGGATGAAGAAAAAAAGAATGATCCCAGATGGGATGCATTAAAAAAATTATTAACGAATAAATAAACTTCGTCATGGCACATCCTAAACGGAAAACGTCTAAAACGCGTCGCGACAAAAGAAGAACACATTACAAAGCTACGGCACCAACCCTAGCCAAAGATCCAACTACAGGTGAAACGCATCTGTTCCACAGAGCGCATTGGCACGAAGGGAAACTGTATTATCGCGGTCAAGTCTTGATCGATAAAACAGAAGAATCCGCATAGGGATTTATAACCGAATAAATACACCCACTTTTAAGTGGGTTTTTTTATTATCGATTTTCTTTAAAATAGCTCAAAAAAGAGCTAAAATTGACCAAAAATGACTATTTTTCGCTGATTTTATAGGATTTTTGGACGATTTTGACAAAAAACCAACACTAACATGAGCACAATTACGGCGGCTATTACTGCAGTTGGTGCCTACCTTCCTGAATACCGGTTGACTAATGAAATTTTGGAGACCATGGTGGAGACTACAGATGAGTGGATCACTACCCGAACAGGGGTGAAAGAACGTCGGATATTGAAGGACCCGGAGAAAGGAACCTCATATCTGGCCATAAAAGCTGCACAAGATCTTATAAAGAAAAAAGATCTGGATCCGTTAGAAATTGATCTTGTATTAGTGGGAACAGCAACGCCGGATATGCCTGTAGCTTCTACAGCAGTATATGTGGCCACGGAAATTGGAGCGACAAACGCTTTTGCCTATGACATTCAGGCCGCCTGCTCAAATTTCCTGTACGGAATGTCAACAGCTGCCAGATATATTGAATCAGGCAAATACAAAAAGGTCTTGCTCATTGGTGCGGATAAAATGTCGTCTATTTTAGATTATACGGATAGGACCACCTGTATTATTTTTGGCGATGGCGGAGGTGCTGTTTTATTTGAGCCGAATACCGAGGGATATGGCGTTCAGGATGAATACCTGAGATCGGATGGAAGCGGACGCCAATTTCTGAAAATAGAAGCTGGAGGATCCTTGATGCCTGCTTCCGAAGAAACGGTACGCGATAAAAAACACTATGTATTTCAGGATGGGAAATCGGTCTTTAAGTTTGCAGTTTCGAATATGGCCGATGTGGCAGAGAAAATAATGGAACGCAACGGGCTGACCCACGAAGATGTACAATGGCTTGTTCCACATCAGGCAAATAAGCGCATAATTGATGCGACCTCTAATAGGATGGGACTAGACGCCTCAAAAGTTATGATGAACATTCAACGATATGGAAACACGACTTCAGCAACCCTGCCTCTTTTGCTTTACGATTATGAAAAGCAGTTAAAAAAAGGCGATAATTTGGTGTTTGCTGCTTTTGGTGGCGGCTTTACATGGGGAGCTCTATATCTCAAGTGGGCCTATGATACTAATGATTAAACAGAACAAATACGAAGTCAATGGATATTAAGGAAATTCAAAGTCTGATCAAATTCGTAGCCAAATCTGGTGCCAGCGAAGTGAAGTTGGAGACTCCGGAATTGAAGATTACGATACGCACAGGTGCATCAAATACCGGAGCGGAAACAACAATTGTTCAACAGATCCCTGTAGCACCGGCGTCAGTACCGCAAGTTGTGGCAACCCCACCGCCTGCAGCGCCTGCAGCTCAGGCACCCGCTACAGAAGCCCCTGCTGCTGTGGAGGTAGATGATTCTAAGTACATTACCATCAAATCTCCAATCATTGGAACATTCTACAGGAAGCCATCCCCCGATAAACCTTCTTTTGTAGAAGTAGGGAAGTCCATTGCACCGGGTGATGTGCTTTGCGTTATCGAAGCGATGAAACTTTTCAATGATATTGAATCTGAAGTTTCGGGAAAGATTGTAAAAGTCCTGGTGGAAGATGCTTCCCCCGTGGAATTTGATCAACCTTTATTCCTCATAGATCCGTCATAAGTTGTTATTAAACATGTCTATTAATAAGTGGATTGATCCTTCGCGGATCAAGCCTATTGAAAGTCTAGTAGTATGTTCAAAAAAATATTAATTGCCAACCGAGGGGAGATCGCCCTGAGAGTCATCCGTACGTGTAAGGAGATGGGGATCAAAACTGTTGCTGTATACTCTAAAGCCGATGAAGAGAGCTTGCATGTAAGATTTGCAGATGAAGCTGTATGTATAGGCCCTGCCCCAAGTAGTGAGTCATACTTGAAAATTCCGAACATTATCGCAGCGGCGGAGATAACCAATGCCGATGCAATTCATCCGGGATATGGTTTCCTGTCTGAGAATTCTAAGTTTTCCAAAATTTGTGCAGAACACGATATTAAGTTCATAGGAGCGTCGGGGGATCAGATTGACAAAATGGGGGATAAGGCTACTGCGAAAGAAACAATGAAGGAAGCCGGTGTGCCAACGATCCCTGGTTCTGAAGGTTTATTGAAGGATGTGGCAGATGCAAAAAAAACAGCTAAGAAAGTAGGATATCCGGTAATGATCAAAGCAACTGCCGGTGGTGGTGGAAAAGGAATGCGGGCCGTCTGGAATGAAGAGGATATGCAAAAGCATTTTGAAAGTGCCGTACAGGAAGCGGAAGCTGCTTTTGGAAATGGCGGCATGTATATGGAAAAGCTTATAGAAGAACCACGACATATAGAAATTCAGGTCGTGGGAGATCAATATGGCAAAGCATGTCATTTGTCTGAACGCGATTGCAGCATTCAGCGTAGACACCAAAAGCTAACTGAAGAGACCCCCTCACCGTTTATGACCGATAAGTTGAGGGAGAATATGGGCCTCGCAGCAATAAAAGCCGCTGAATATATTAAATATGAGGGTGCAGGCACTGTAGAATTCCTGGTTGATAAACACCGCGACTTTTACTTTATGGAAATGAATACGCGGATCCAGGTAGAACACCCAATTACAGAGCAGGTAATCGATTATGACTTAATACGCGAACAAATATTGGTAGCCGCAGGTGTTCCGATATCTGGCAAGAATTACGTGCCTAAACTGCATTCCATCGAATGCAGGATCAATGCAGAGGATCCCTATAATGACTTTCGGCCCTCTCCTGGAAAGATCACAACTTTACACACCCCAGGCGGTCACGGTATTCGCCTAGACACCCATGTGTATAGCGGGTATATTATTCCACCGTACTATGACTCGATGATCGCTAAGTTGATCACTTCGGCTCAGACGCGCGAGGAGGCGATCAATAAGATGAAACGGGCATTGGATGAATTTGTGATTGAAGGAGTGAAAACTACTATTCCTTTCCACAGGCAATTGATGGACCACCCGGATTACCTTGCCGGTAATTACACGACAAAGTTCATGGAAGACTTTGAAATGAAGGAGCTCTAATTCAGGATAGAAACCGCACAAAGCATGCTAAGCTATTGGGAGTATAAATCTTGGCTTCAACAGGTAGATTATACCATTGTGGGAAGTGGGATTGTAGGGATCAATTGTGCCCTGGCGCTCCGCAAAAAATTTCCCAAAGCAAAGATCCTAATCCTGGAACGGGGCATATTACCCCAGGGAGCAAGCACTAAAAATGCGGGTTTTGCCTGTTTTGGCAGTATGTCTGAAATTCGAGACGACCTCAAATCACATAGTGAAGAAGAGATCATTGATCTCATTAAAAAAAGGCGGCAAGGAATCCAGCAACTGAGAAACCTTCTCGGTGATGAAAAACTTCAGTTTCATTCTTTAGGTGGGTATGAAGCATTTTCTGCAAAGGAAACAGACCTTTATGAAGATTGCCTGGAGTCCCTGGAAGCTATTAATAAGATGCTCTCACCTATATTCGGTCAGCCTGTTTTTGAAAAAAAAGCAAATTCTTTTGGATTCCAAAACATAAAAGAAACCCTCATTTGGAATCGATTCGAAGGGCAATTGGACACCGGCGAAATGATGCAGGGATTATTAGACCTCGCACTCAAACAGGGGATATTGATATTGAATTCCATCACGGTTACCTCATTTGAAGAAAATGACACCTATGTATCTATTTTCACGGATCAGTTCAACATGGAAAGCGGTCATTTATTAATTGCCACAAACGGTTTTGCCAAAGAGATCTTAAATGAACATGTGGTGCCTGCAAGGGCTCAGGTCTTGATCACCAAACCCATTAAAGACCTTTCTGTTAAAGGCACTTTTCACATGTATAAGGGGTTCAACTATTTTCGAAATGTAGACAACAGGTTGTTGTTAGGAGGTGGCCGCCACCTGAATATGCAGGCTGAAGAAACCACTTCATTTGGGCACACCGAAGAGATCAGGACATATCTTTTATCCTTATTGGAAGAAGTTATTCTACCGCACACTGATTTTGAGATCGATCAGTGGTGGAGTGGGATCATGGGTGTTGGACTTAAAAAACGACCTATTGTAAAAGCAGTAGGTGCCCGTGTTTATTGTGGAGTTCGTTTAGGGGGAATGGGTGTAGCAATTGGCAGTGCTGTTGGTCAGGAATTGGCAGACCTCGTCTCCTAAGAATTAAGTACTTTTCACATATGGAATTACTCTACCTTCTTTTTGCAGTACTTCTGATAATACTCATGACTACCCGTTGGAAGATCCATCCCTTCCTAACCTTGTTTATCATTGCAATACTATATGGATTGGCCGCAGGGATGCCACTTGAAGCCCTGGTAAGTTCTGTAAATAGCGGCTTTGGAGATACATTGGGAAAGATCGGGCTGATCATCCTATTCGGGGTTATTATAGGAGCTTTCCTGGAGCGTACAGGAGGGGCTTTTAGTATTGCAGAACGTGTCTTGCAATGGATCGGGAGGAAAAATATTCCTTCGGCAATGGGGATCATTGGTTATATCATTTCTATTCCGGTTTTTGCCGATAGTGGCTTTCTCCTATTGCAGCCTTTGAATAAGGGATTGAGCCGCAGAGCTAAGATTACAATTGCAGGTTCCTCTGTGGCCTTAGGCCTGGGACTCCTTGCATCCCATACGCTTGTACCTCCTACACCAGGCCCTATAGCCGCTGCGGGGATATTGGGAGCTAATTTAGGATTGGTTATAGCCATTGGCTTCCCGGTAAGTTTGGTCGCACTCTTAGCTGCACTGTTATATTCCAAGGTATATGCCTCCAAAACCTTCATTGACCCGGATTCTATAGGTGATCTGGGACCGCTTCCGGATAAGGACGAAGAAAGGCCCGGTGCACTCCGCTCGTCTATCCCGATCCTGGTACCCATAATTCTGATAATCCTAAAATCAGTTACAATTCAAATAATAGAAAATCCCAAGGGAATTTGGCAACTGATCGGATTCCTTGGCGAACCGGTTATTGCCTTGTTTATTGGAGTCGTACTATGTTTATTGCTTCCGAAAAAAATTGAGTATAAAATGTTGTCGGCTACTGGATGGATTGGTTCAGCGGTGAAGGAAGCTGCCGGTATTATTATGATCACAGGTGCCGGAGGTATTTTTGGAAAAGTGCTATATGATTCGGGCATTGCAAATACCTTAGGAGACACGCTGGTTTCATTGGAAATTGGATTACTGCTTCCGTTTGTACTCGCTGCAGCCTTGAAAACGGCTCAGGGTTCTTCTACTGTAGCACTGATCACAACAGCCTCTATACTAGTGCCCATGTTACCCGTGCTGGGCTTTGAATCTGAGATAGAAAAAGCGATGGTGGTAGTGGCCATAGGCGCCGGTTCATCGGTAATATCCCATGCCAATGACAGTTTCTTTTGGGTAGTTACACAAATGAGCGGGATGAATGTGAAAACAGGTTATCGCTTATTTAGTCTTGGTAGCTTTGTTCTGGGTACTGCGGGCCTGCTAACACTATATATAATTTCCATATTTATATCTTAGACCGTATTTCCACAACTAGTCTAGGTCAGGCCTTTTTCGCCCTTTCTTTTTTTCGCTAAGCGCTTTCTTTTTTTGCAGCCGCTTTTCTTTTGCAGCCCTTGATGGTTTCGTCTTTTTCCTCGGCTTGGGTTTTCTCAGCGCTTCGACCAGTATAGAAAAGAGTTTCTCTTCAGCAATATCCCTGTTTTTGGCCTGACTCCGACTATCTTCAGCCTGGACCGTTAATAATCCTTCTTTCGAAATTTTTCCTGCTAGTTTATCCCAGATACGATTTTTTTCCTTGGAAGAAAGCCCCTCAGACGTATCTATGTGCAGGGAAGCAATAACTTTGGTCGACACTTTGTTCACGTGCTGGCCTCCCGGACCTCCACTTCTGCTGAACTTAACTACCAGCTCCTTACGAATTTGTTCCCGATCCATTAGTTCCATTATTATTCTGCAACCGCTTATTAATAATATCGATCGAAATATTAAGCTTTACTTCAGTACCAAGGTCAAGATCTTGCTTGGACTCAAAAAGCAAGTATTGATTTTCAGCCTCTCCTTTATACAAGAAATGACTTCCCATGGGATATTTTTTGATAACAACTGCAGAAATACCTGAGGTATGAGCAAGCGTGAACTCATGCGCATATACAATGATACGTCTCTTAGTATTTGCATAGGATTTGATCACTTCAATAGAGACTTTGTTCGCCTCCCCAAAAAGAGATGCTATATAAAGATCCTTGGGCTTATCATATAGCTCTAAGATAGGTTGATGTGCCAATAAGGTACCATCTTTAATGACAAGTCCAGAATCGGCGAATGGTAGTACATCATTGGAGTCATGAGTAGCTGTTAAACAAGTAATGCCTTCCGTTTTCAGGTAGTCATAGAGATTACGACGTAAATAACTTTTTCTGAAATTATCTATATGACTAAAAGGTTCATCAAGTAATAAAAGCTGAGGTTTTTGCGCCAATACCTTGGCGAGCCCTACACGTTGCTGTTGGCCGACGCTAAGATTTTTCACCTTAGTTCCGGCAAACTCCACCATATCAATAACATAGAGTAATTCCCGAACACGCTTTTCCAGTTTTTTGGGAGAGGCAGAAGATAAGTATGAACTAATATTCTCGGCTACGGAAGTGAAGGGCATTAGGTCAAATTCCTGGGACATGTATTTGACACCTTGTTTACCAGGCACAAGAATTTGATCCGGACCTTTGATCTGCTCGCCATTCCAGAATATTTCACCCTGACTGGGTTGAAGCGAACCATAAATGATCTTTAGCAAGGTGCTTTTACCACAACCACTTTCCCCCATCACTGCTAAATGTTCGCCCTGACCTAATTGAAAGTTTATACCTTCCAAAACAGGTGTACGATCATATGCAAAGGAGACTTCTTTTACTTCTAACACAATACTCCTTTTAATTAATGCTAACTAGGCTGTCGTTTTGGTTTCTTTGAAGATGGTATTTTTGTGGCTAGCTTCAACTCCTTTGAATTTGAAGAGCGCTAAATGTACTATAAATTAGGCGATTATCCTTATTTGTCGGCTCAATTGCAAATGAAGGCGATAAGTGGAATTACGCCAGGTTTTTGGCTAATAGATATTCAGCGATTTGAATTGCATTGGTGGCAGCCCCTTTCCGTAAGTTATCCGCTACGATCCACAAGTTCAAAGTGTTGCGCTGTGTCTCATCCCTACGAATCCGACCGACAAATACATCATCTTTTTCATGCGCATCTATGGGCATGGGGTAGCGATTGTTTTTTGGGTCATCAACTACGGTTACTCCAGCTGTCTGCTCCAGAATATGTCGGACTTCCTTAAGATCAAAATCCTTATAAAATTCGATATTCACAGCTTCTGAATGACCTCCCGCAGTGGGTATGCGCACTGCAGTAGCAGAAACAGAAAAGGTACGATCATCCAAGATTTTTTGAGGCTCTCTGGCAAGTTTCATTTCTTCCTTAGTATATCCATTATCCATAAACACATCACAATGGGGCAGTGCATTTTTATGTATGGGATGCGGATAAGCCATCTCCCCATCAATGCCAGCCAATTCATTTTCTAATTGTTGCACCGCTTTGCTGCCTGTCCCGGAAACAGATTGATAAGTAGAAATAACAATTCGCTTAAGCTGGTATTTTAGATGGAGTGGTGATAAGACCATAACGAGCTGAATAGTAGAGCAATTTGGATTTGCAATGATCTTGTCATTAGGCGTCAATGCATGGGCATTTATTTCAGGGACGACGAGCTTTTTAGTCGGGTCCATCCGCCATGCAGAAGAATTATCGATAACCGTTGTACCTGCTGAGGCAAAATGCGGAGCCCATTCTTTAGATGTATCCCCACCAGCAGAAAATAAAGCGATATCCGGTTTTGCCGCAATGGCCTCTTTCATTCCAATAACTGCATAATTCTTGTCCTGGTACTGGATCTGTTTTCCAACAGAACGTTCAGAGGCAACAAGCAATAGCTCGGATATGGGGAAATCACGTTCACCCAACACCTTAAGCATCATTTGCCCTACTAATCCGGTAGCTCCAACAACTGCAACTCTCATTTACCTATTATTCAAGCCACAAATGTAATTCAGGGACTATCCTTGTACAAGCTCTTTCAGATATAATTAAGGGAAAGATTCAGGACTAAAAAGAAGACCGCCACTTACCAGAATCGGTAAATGGCGGTTTAGATTTACTTATGCAGTATAGCGGTGAACCGAATACTTACAATTCTTTATTGTCTCTTCAAAAGATCCCTGATCTCTCCTAATAAATCTTCTTGAGATGGACCAGCGGGGGCTTCAGGTTCTGCAGGTTTCTTTGTTTTGTTGTATGCCTTGACTATCAAGAACATAACAAAACCTACAATGAGTAAATTGACAATGGTATTAACCCATGATCCCCAGCGGATGGCATTCTCGGCCACATATCCTTCTTCTCCCGCTACGCCGGAAGTTTCAGTAAGGATATACCTGAGGTTTGCAAAATCAGTACCACCTAGGAATTCACCAACGACGGGCATAACGATGTCTGCCACAAATCCATTGATGACAAGTCCGAGGGCACCTGCCATGATCACAGCCACTGCGAAATCAATCACATTACCTGTCATGATAAAATCTTTGA
>JAHHLF010000048.1 GCA_018679315.1 Bacteroidia bacterium
AGCTGATTCCTATTGATCGCTGCTACCAGGTAAACCGCTCCAAGCACCAAGACTAA
Source organism: Bacteroidia bacterium (assembly GCA_018679315.1). Classification (GTDB taxonomy): domain Bacteria; phylum Bacteroidota; class Bacteroidia; order Flavobacteriales; family Flavobacteriaceae; genus HDS-28. Next base: position 57 of record JAHHLF010000048.1, read on the forward strand.
CAACATAAAATAATATGTCATTTGGTAGTGATTGGCCCCTACTTCTAGTGCCATGGCCAGGGCTGTCAACAGAAATCCCCAGATATATTTTTTGCGAAAGACCAGGACAATGCCGCCTAACAACATGGGCAAATAGCCCAGGGCATGTGCTTTTGCATTGTGCCCAACGCCAAGTATGATCACCAGGTAGGTAGAAAAGCCGAATGCCAGGGCACCGAGTACAGCCAGCCGGAAATCCATTTTCAGGCACCACATCAGGATATAGAAACTGAGAAAGTACAGAAAGAGATAATCTGCGGGTCTTGGCAGAAAGCGTATGCCCCTGTCTATGGCTTTTACCACATCATTTGGATAGTAGGCGCCTAATTGGAATGTCGGCATACCCCCAAAGGCACTGTTGGTCCAGTAGGGTTCTCTTTCATAGGTTTCACGAAAATCATTTTGTTCCTTGGCCATGCCCGTATACTGGGCGATATCTGACTGAAATATAGTCTTCCCCTGAAGGACGGGAGAAAAATACAGAAGAGAGATCAGGATAAAAAAAGCGAGGGCAAAAAAATGTATGAATAGCGCTCTAATGCCGGGCTTCATATGTTGGTCTAGTGTTGGTTAGGGAATCTCTTCAAAGTCGATATATTCTCCGACATCCTTGGAAGAGGATTTAGAACTGTTTTTATATCGGGTATAAGGCATGCCATCCCTGGATTGTTCTTCTGCAGGCCCCTCATCAAAAAATGTTCCCATTTGCTGCTCCATGCGCTGTCTTACCTTATTAGCTGCGTACTGCATCATCTTTGGAAATAACCAACGGGAAAGCAGGCTAAACAGGTAGTAGGAGGCGATCAGAACTAGCAAGATCTTTAAAAGCACCATATTCTGCATAGAATTTATATCAAAAGTACGATTCCAGCGTTTTATAGACTGTAGAAAAGTCATAAAATAATAATAAAATCAAGTCCATGGGATTGCGCACTCACATCAAAACCCATATCCTTACCTTATTTACGCTTGCTTATGCGCTGCCCGCTGTGGTTTCTGCCCAGTATACGGATGTTATTAATTCTAACCGCCCCGGCCTGTCTGTCAGCGCCTATGCGGTGGGAACGGGAGTGGTTCAGGCCGAATTAGGTCTTGGCTTTGAACAACGCGATCACAGCCGTCTGGATTATGAATCCAATTTATTTACCCCGGAACTTTCGCTCAGGTACGGATTGCTTTTTGAGACTCTGGAATTAAATTATGAAGGCAGGTATGTCAGTCAGAATATTGATTACCTCGGTTTCGATCTAAGTGAAACACGTACAGATTTTGAGCGTAACCGAATTGGATTGAAGTTCCTGCTCTTTGATCCGTTTAAAGGTCAGCCTGTTAAACCTAATATACGCAGCTGGCGTGCCAATAATGTCTTTCAGCTTAAAAATTTAGTCCCAGCGATCTCTATTTATGCAGGAGCCAACTTTGTCCTCGGCGATAATCCTTTTTATGCAGGAGACCCAATAGTATCGCCCAGGGTAATGATCGCAACCCAAAGCAGGCTTACCCCGCGTTTCGTACTTATCTCTAATATCTCTTACGATCGCGTAGGAACTGATTTTCCGGAGTGGCAATACACGATTTCATTTCAACATGCATTCAGAAATCCTAAATGGAGTGTTTTTATTGAAAACCAGGGAATCAAAAGTGATAGGTACTCAGATGTACTCTTACGTAGCGGGATCGCACATTTATTTAATGAGAGTTTTCAGATGGATGCCTACTTGGGTTCCAATTTTAAGAATACCCCCAGCCGGATCTTCGGTATGTTGGGGATGTCTTATCGTTTAGATTTCCATCAGGATAAGCTCAAACCTATAGATGAACAGCCCGCACGCGAAAATGGAGGTACTATTAAGCGTAACGCTAATAAGAAGAAGAAAAAGGGTTTGTTCGGGATTTCTAAAAAGGACAAACGAAAACGAAAGAAAAAGAAGATTGACCAATAGACGTATCCCGGCCTCTAAAAGTGCCGGGATTCTTTTTTACTATTCCCAATAATTCCTATTATTGATCATCCAAGCACTGCAGATGATCCGAATAGAAGAAGTCAAAACCAAAAAACAACTACGAAACTTTGTCAAGTTTCCGTTTTCCATATATAAAGGCTCGCCTTATTGGGTACCCCCTATTATCAAGGAAGAGATGGCGACTTTCAATAAGGATGTAAACCCCGCTTTCATAGATGCGGATGTTTGGTTCTTCCTCGCCTATAAAGACAATGTCCTGGCCGGGCGTGTTGCAGTGATCATCAATTGGATAGAAGTAGATCACCAAAAGATCCGCAAAATGCGTTTTGGTTGGTTCGACTTTATAGATGACCAGGAAGTGAGCAAAGCCCTGTTGGAAAAGGTAGAGGAAATTGGTCGTGAACACCACCTGGAGTTTATGGAAGGCCCTGTGGGCTTTTCAAATCTTGATAAGGTGGGCGTACTCACTGAAGGATTTGAAGAGATGGGCACTATGATCACCTGGTATAACCATCCGTATTACCAATCACATTATGAGGGGTACGGCATGTTGAAAGAAAAGGGGTATTTGGAAAGTAAGTTTCCTGAAAAAAATGCGAAGCCAGAGTTTTTTGTCAAAGCGAATGAATTGATCAAAAGACGATATAATTTACGGCCGCTCGATTTTACCAAAACAGAAGAAATAATGCCCTGGGCCGATGAGATGTTCGACCTGTTTAACGAGAGCTACGTGAAACTTTCTTCTTTTGTACCGATGACGGACATTCAGAAGGAATATTTTAAGAAGAAATACATATCCTTTATAAACCCTGAGTACGTCAAATTTGTCATCGATGAACATGATAAACTTGTAGCTTTTGCCATCGTCATGCCATCATTTTCTAAAGCCTTGCAAAAGGCGAATGGCCGGTTGTGGCCTTTTGGCTTCCTGCATTTACTCAACGCCAAAAAGAACAGCAAGGATGTGATCTTTTACCTGATCGGCATTCATCCGGATTATCAAAATAAAGGGGTAACGGCTATTATTTTTGATCGCTACCATCATACGTTCAAATCAAAGCGCATAGAAATGTGCTACAGAACACCTGAATTAGAAGAAAATCTGGCTATCCAGAAATTGTGGAAGCACTTTCATCCCGTCGTTTATAAACGACGGCGGACCTATAAAAAAATCTTGGATTAATTACTCTCCCATCGCAGCGATAACTGCAGCTGAAAGTCTTTTGTACGTCCCATTTTCAAGACGCTCACGTATTGCTGAGAACGCATTTAGGGTGACTTTAATATCTTCCAATGTGTGTGAAGCCGTTGGGATCATACGCAACAAGATCATGCCTTTTGGAATTACCGGATAGACGACAATAGAGCAGAAGATCCCGTGATTCTCGCGCAGATCTCTTACCAGGGCCATCGCTTCCGGCACACTACCACTAAGGTATACAGGGGTAACGCAACTGGATGTATTTCCGATATCGAAACCGCTTTCTTTAAGGCCGTTCTGAAGGGCATTTACATTCTCCCATAATTTGGCCTTAAGCTCCGGCATTGTGCGCAGCATATCTAGTCGTTTCAACGCCCCCTTTACATAGATCATGGGAAGCGATTTTGCGAACATCTGGGAGCGCAAATTGTATTTGAGATAATCAATGATCTCTTTGTCGGCCGCCAGGAAGGCTCCGATACCCGCCATGGACTTTGCAAATGTGGCAAAGTAGACATCTATCTCATCCTGAACACCTTGTTCCTCCCCTGCTCCGGCACCTGTCTTACCAAGTGTACCAAAGCCATGGGCATCATCTACAAGTAGTCGGAATTTAAATTTCTTTTTGAGGGCTACGATCTCTTTAAGCTTCCCTTGTTCGCCACGCATACCAAAAACACCTTCCGTGATCACAAGGATACCTCCACCGGTTTGCTCTGCAAGTTTGGTCGCTCGGGTCAGGTTTTTTTCAAGGCTTTCAATGTCATTATGCTTGAAGGTAAAGCGTTTTCCCATATGCAGCCTTACGCCATCAATAATACAGGCATGGGAATCCACATCATAGACAATGATATCGTCCTTAGATACCAAGGCATCAATTGCAGATAAGATCCCCTGATAACCAAAATTTAAGAGATAAGCAGATTCTTTATGGACAAATTCGGCTAATTGTCTTTCCAGTTCTTCATGGTCTTCCGTATGACCGCTCATCATTCGCGCACCCATAGGAAATGCAGCCCCGTATTCAAGGGCAGCTTCACCATCCACTTTTTTGATTTCGGGGAGATTGGCCAGGCCGAGGTAATCATTAATACTCCAGGTAATTACTTCTTTTCCCTGGAATTTCATACGATTTGAGATAGGTCCTTCCAGCTTCGGAAATACGAAGTATCCTTCTGCCTGTGACGCCCATTTACCTAATGGGCCTTTGTTCTCAGTGATCCGCTCAAATAAGTCTCTCATAATGGCCTGATTGATTTTGCTTGCAAAACTATGGATTTTTGTGCGCTCCTCATAATTAAAATCCCCTTCTTTGTACCCACAAAAAAAAAGCAACGACACACGGTCATTGCTGATTTACAATATGTTAGTCAGTTATTTAACCGTTTCTTCGGTCTTTTTCTGAACTTGTGTTTTTTCTTCAGTAAAGCCTTGCTCCTCCATCCACTTATCATCATATACCTTACTCATGTAGCGGGAACCGTGATCAGGGAAGATAATGACAACCCTGCTATCCTTGTTGAATTCTCCATTATTAGCCGCCTTACGAACAGCCTGAAGCGCCGCACCACTTGTATAACCTACAAATAATCCTTCCTTCCTCGCTATCTCACGTGCTGCATGGGCACTTTCTTCATCCGAAACCTTGATAAAATCGTCAATGATCTCGAAATCCGTGGCATCAGGTATCAGGTTCTTACCTAAACCTTCAATACGATACGGATATATCTCATTGGCATCAAATTCTCCCGTTTCGTGATATTTCTTGATCACGGAACCATAGGCATCTACACCAAGTACACGGATATCAGGATTTTGCTCCTTCAAAAATTTTGCCGTACCAGAAATGGTGCCGCCGGTACCGCTACAAGCGATCAAATGGGTTATGGCACCCCCTGATTGCTCCCAAATTTCAGGACCCGTAGTCTTGTAATGGGCATTTATATTCAACTGGTTAAAATACTGGTTGATATAAATAGAATCTTTGTTCTCCTTATGTAAACGCTTGGCTACCTCATAATATGAACGAGGGTCATCGGCGCTGACATGAGCAGGGCAAACATGTACTTCGGCGCCCATAGCGCGAAGCATGTCTATTTTGTCTTTGGAGGACTTAGAACTTACAGCCAGGATACATCTATATCCTTTCACCACACTGACCATAGCAAGGCTAAAGCCAGTATTCCCTGAGGTCGTTTCTGCTATTGTAGCCCCTTCAGTCAGGATCCCAAGTCGTTCCGCCTCTTCAATAATATGAATGGCGATCCGGTCTTTGGAAGAATGACCAGGATTCATAGCCTCTACTTTGGCATAAAATTCTCCGGAAAGGCTATTGGTAACGGTGTTCAATTGGATGAGAGGCGTATTCCCAATAAG
>JAHHLF010000213.1 GCA_018679315.1 Bacteroidia bacterium
TTCCGGCCTTTCCAGGGCATCCAGGTCTGCATCAAAATAGTCATTTAAGACTACACCCCCGGCATATAGGGAAACTGAAGAAAAAAATAAGAGCAGAAGATCACTAATTGCGGTGTTGAGCGTGAAAGGTATTTGGGTAGATACAGCACCTGCAATAGCTGCACCCGCCAATATATCAGCTCCTGCTGTAGGCAGGTTAGCAGGTCGCATGAGCCTTAGAAAGCCCATTATCCTTGGCCACATACTATTCTATGGTTCCGCTGTCTACGCGAGGTTGTTGCCCGCGTAAAACGCTATTATCATTGTATAAGTTGCGCTGGTCTATCAGCTGAGGCTCCAACCAATGTGCTTCTTTCATTTTACCATTCTTGCTAAAAGCGTGCAGCGCATTGCTATAACAGGTTTTTATAACATCTTCCTCCGGTATCCCCCTTGTGAGCATCAAATTAGCTGTTTTCGGTACAGCAAGCGGATCGCTTACCCCCCAATCTGCAGAGCTGTCTACGATGATATTCGTACTTCCAAACCGGCGTACTACTTGCACCATGCGCTCATTTCCCATTTTTGTCTTTGGATAGATCGTAAAGGCAGCGATAAACCCCCGATCGAGGACCTCTTGTACCGTTTCTTCATTGTTGTGGTCTATGATCACATTGCCTGGATCCAAACCGTGCTCCAGACACACCTCCATACTTTTTAAAGTACCCGCTTTTTTATCCCTGTGTGGCGTGTGGATCTGTACAGTCATGTCCAACTCCTTAGCCATATCGAGTTGCATACGGAAGTATTTATCTTCAGCCGGTGTTTGGTCATCATAACCAATCTCGCCAATGGCAACTACATTCTCTTTGTGCAAATACAGCGGAAGGAGTTCTATCACCTGTTCCGCCAGGACTTCATTATTCGCTTCCTTGGAATTGAGTCCGATCGTACAATAATGCTTTATGCCGAATTGACTCGCCCTGAAAGGCTCCCAGCCAACCAGACTGCTATAATAATCCTGAAAACTACCCACTTGTGTTCTGGGCTGCCCCAGCCAAAAGGAAGGTTCAATTACGGCTACTACACCTGCAGCAGCCATTGCCTCATAGTCATCGGTAGTACGGGAGGTCATGTGAATATGTGGATCGATCCACATTCGTTCTTTTGTCATTTGATCTGTTTTATATATTCCCAGCTTGTATCACCGGTACTAATTTCTTCCTTTAGGTCCGGGTGCTTATCTAACAATTCTGTTGCCTTGGGGTTGGCTGCGTTCAAACAGCACAGGGCACCCGCTAATTGTTCAGCTCGTACATCGCTATTGAGCAATCGCTCCATATCCTTTAAAATGCCATCGTCTAAAAATCCGGATACAGGTCGCCAAAAAAGCGGGTCGATATCCCGGGAGGCGGCCCATCGTTCATGTGCATAATCGGAGATGATACGCGCCAGTTCTTTATTCGCCCTGCTATCCACATCCATGATCATTGATAGATCGCGCTGCATAAAAGCTGCTTTCAGATACATCTGGTTCCATTGCTGGTCATTAAAATATGCAGCCGGATACGGATTATTTAATGAGATAGCATCAAAGACAGTGGCAATATTCGTTCGTAATGCCTCAACAGCCACATGTGTAAAAGCTTCGTGATTTGGCAAAAAAATCAGGAATTTCAAAAATGCCACCAATTCCCCTTTATCAGCTACCTGGATCAAGGTTGCCACTTTGGGCGTAAATGTCTTTTCATCTTCTTCCAAAACGCGCATTAGCAAATAGATCCGTGTCAATTCGAGGATCCTGGCATGTTGCCGAATAAGAAAGCTATTAAAAGGGCTTTCCTGTAATGTCAGGATGAGAAGATCATTGTCCGGGATCTTTGAGGACAACAAACTATATGTCATGAAAAGAACCTTCCCTGACCTTTCAGATATTATTGTTTTTAAACGATCCATCAACCATTGAAAAGTCTCATCGGATATATTCCCTCTAATAACGTTTTCAACTTCTTTTGATGTTACGGCCAGGATCATAATTTCCTCTTTTGTGCCTTTTAAGGATAGGGTTGTATTAAAAGAAAACAAAGATATTAAGTATCGTTCAACTTTAGACTATTCCCTTGAATTAACTGGAGTTATTTCCTGAACCGAATCCTTACCTTTGCCAAAAAATCAGCATGTTAGGATTAAAACTCCCTACAGATCCCAGGTGGGTGAACATTGTAGAAAAGAATATTGATGAGATACTTACGGATCATGCTTATTGCGAACAAAAAGCGGCAAGCACGGCGATCTCACTAATCATAAATTTCCCGGAATACCCGGAATTAGTCGATGAAATGATCGCATTGTCACGGGAGGAAATGGGACATTTTAAGATGGTCCATGACCGGATACTCAAAAGAGGAGCAACTCTGGGGAGACATAGAAAAGATGAGTATGTGATCGAGTTGATGAAATTTTTTCCTAAAGGTGGGGACCGTCAAGAGCAATTGATCCACAGGCTACTCTATGCCGCCATGATAGAGGCTCGTAGTTGTGAACGATTTCGACTGCTTTCTGAACAGCTCCAGGATAAGGACCTGGCATCGTTTTATAGAAAATTGATGATAAGTGAAGCTGGGCACTACAC
>JAHHLF010000164.1 GCA_018679315.1 Bacteroidia bacterium
GTCTTATACCTGGTATAAATCCGCCGCTTCTCTTCAGATCATCTGCCATCTTATTCGTAGGCACGGTAACGGCTGTATAGAAATAGGTAAAAATGATGATCAGTACGGCGAATAGGATATTATACGCTAATCCGAAAATATCCTGAAATTGTACTTCCATCCATTGACCTACTGCTGTATTATTAAAGGTCCGACCCAATAAGCCTGGCGCAAACATAATGGCCTGAGCAAAGATGATCGGCATTACTCCTGACGCATTCAACTTTAGTGGAATGTATTGTCGGGAGCCCCCTATATTTCTTTCGTATCCGCCAGAAGCTGTACGCCTGGCGTATTGTACAGGTATTCTGCGTGTAGCCATGACCAGTAAAACACTGGCTAGTATCACGACAAACCAAAGTATGACCTCGATTAACATGAACATGAGTCCACCTGTATTATTTGTTGTTCTCGATATCCACTCCTGAACGAATGATTGCGGTAAGGTAGCAATGATCCCGATCATAATAAGCAGGGATATCCCGTTTCCGATTCCTTTATCTGTGATCTTCTCACCGAGCCACATGGCAAAAACACAGCCTGTAACAAGGATGATCACTGCAGGGATTATAAAGTTCAATCCTTTCCCTAGTAAGAAGGCACTATCCGGTACACCCAAGGCTCCCAGAGAGTATAGATAAGCCGGCGCCTGAACGATACAGATCGCAATGGTTAACCATCGTGTGATCTGGTTCTTAGTCCTTCTGCCACTCTCACCTTCCTTATCTAATTTCTGCAAATAAGGCACGGCAATCCCCATCAGCTGCACAACAATTGAGGCAGAGATATAGGGCATGATCCCAAGTGCAAAAACTGAAGCATTGGCGAAAGCCCCTCCTGTAAATGCATTTAAAATACCTAAAATACCTTGTTCGGTATTGGATGATAATTCAGCCAATTGAGATGTATCGATCCCGGGAAGAACAACTTGTGCTCCAAATCTATAGACTGTTAATAACCCAAGGGTTATCAGGATCCTGTTTCGCAGTTCCTCAATCTTCCAGATATTCGATATGACCTCAAAAAACTTTTTCATCTCTTGTGTTTTAGAGGCTATTAGCCTCACCGCCAGCGGCCTCAATGGCTGCTTTGGCGCTTGCTGTAAATTTGTGAACTGTTACTTTCAACGGCGCTTTTAATTCACCACGACCCATGATCTTCACAAGGTCGTTGCGACCAGCCAACCGTAGTGCAACCAATTCTTCCAATCCAACAGTCTTTTTCACCTTCTTGGCATCTACCAGCTCTTGAAGGGTGTCCAGGTTAATTCCCCTGTACTCTTTCCGGTTAATATTGGTAAACCCAAATTTAGGTACACGGCGCTGCAAAGGCATTTGTCCGCCTTCAAAACCGATCTTCTTAGAGTATCCGGAACGGGACTTAGCTCCCTTGTGTCCTCGGGTGGCTGTTCCGCCTTTTCCAGAACCCTGTCCGCGACCTATTGTCTTACCTGCTTTATGAACCGCACCTTTTGCGGGTTTTAAATTGCTTAGATCCATTTCGCTTATGCTTTCTCTGTTTCCACAAGATGTTTCACTTTGTCGATCATGCCCAAAATCGAAGGACTATCGTCATGTTCAACTACTTGTCCAATTCCTTTAAGACCAAGTGCCTTAAGCGTGAGCTTTTGATTTTGCGGACGCTTAATACTACTTCTAACCTGTGTAACTTTAATTTTTGCCATGACCCAATTTCTTAGCCCTTAAAAACTTTATCAACTGAAATACCTCTTTGTTGGGCAACGCGATTTGCATCACGGAGTTGCAACAAAGCATCGAACGTGGCCTTCACCACATTGTGCGGATTGGAAGACCCCTGGGATTTGGATAATACATCCTGTACCCCCACAGATTCCAATACGGCACGTACGGCACCGCCGGCGATCACTCCAGTACCATGTGAAGCAGGTTGAATGTAAACTCGGGCTCCGCCATATTTACCTTTTTGCTGATGCGGAAGTGTCCCTTTATTAAGCGGGATCCGGATCAGATTCTTTTTGGCGTCTTCAATAGCTTTGGCAATTGCCGTAGCTACTTCCTTAGATTTCCCAAGACCATGACCCACAACACCATTTTCATCTCCAACAACTACGATAGCTGAGAATCCAAATGCACGTCCACCTTTGGTAACCTTAGTAACCCGTTGAACACCTACCAGGCGATCCTTTAATTCAAGGCCACCGGGTTTAACTGTTTCTACATTCTTATACTTTGCGTACATACTCTAATTAAAATTTTAATCCGCCTTCCCGAGCCCCTTCTGCAAGAGACTTAACACGTCCATGATATAAATAACCGCCTCGGTCAAAAGCCACCTTTTCAATTCCGGCTTTTACTGCCTTCTCGGCAACTGCCTTACCTACTTCCTTAGCGATATCCGACTTAGTGCCTTTGGCTTTACTGAATTCTTTATCCCTTGATGAAGCTGCTACAAGTGTTTTCCCTGTACGGTCATCGATCAATTGGGCATAGATCTCTTTGTTGCTTCGAAAAACAGAAAACCTGGGTTTCTGAGCAGAACCCTGGGCGATCTTGCGAATGCGCCTGTGAATACGTTTTCTTCGTGCTACTTTAGATAATACCATATCTCAATTCTTATGCAGATTTACCTGCTTTTCTTCGTATTTGTTCCCCTACATATTTCACACCCTTTCCTTTATAAGGCTCAGGCTTGCGGAATGATCTGATCTTTGAAGCCACCTGACCCACCAACTGCTTGTCGTGGGAGGTGAGTTTAATAATAGGGTTCTTACCTTTTTCTGAGATCGTTTCGATCTTAACTTCTGTTGGTAATTCCAAGACGATGTTGTGAGAGAATCCCAAAGCCAGATCTAATTTCTGTCCTTGATTGGAGGCTCTGTATCCAACACCGACCAATTCCAATTCTTTTGTCCATCCCTCAGAAACTCCGGCAACCATGTTAGCGATCAACGAACGATAAAGTCCGTGTTTTGCTTTATGTGTTTTAGAATCTGACGGTCGTGACACTTGTACCTCGCCATCTTCCACTTTCACGGTAACGTCCGAAAATTCTTGCCGAAGTTCCCCAAGCTTTCCTTTTACAGTGATAAGGTTGTCCTGTATTTCTACAGTGGCACCTTCTGGGATCGCTATGGGATTATTACCTATTCTAGACATCTTTTTATCTTTTGTATGATCCTAATAAACGTAACACAATACTTCTCCACCTACATTATCGCGCTGGGCTTGCTTACCCGTCATTACGCCATGTGATGTAGAGACTATGGCTACACCTAAGCCATTCAATACACGTGGTAGCTCATCAGCACCTGAATACTTCCGCAGTCCGGGCTTACTGATACGTTCGATCTTCCTGATAACCGGTTCTTTGGTCTGTGGATCGTATTTTAAAGCGATCTTGATATTCCCCTGAACCTTGTCGTCCTCGAATTTATAACTCAGGATAAAACCCTGGTCAAAGAGGATTTTGGTCATCTCACGTTTCAAATTGGACGCAGGAATGTCCACTACCCTGTGGCCTGCCATACTGGCATTCCGAACACGGGTTAAAAAATCTGCTATTGGATCTGTGTACATACGCTAACTTTAAAATTGTTTACCAACTGGCTTTTCTCACACCTGGGATCAACCCTTGATTGGCCATTTCGCGAAACGTAACCCTGGAGATCCCAAAAGTTCTCATATACCCTTTAGGTCTTCCGGTTAGTTTACAACGATTGTGCAGTCGTACCGGTGAAGCATTCCTCGGTAATTTTTGAAGTGCTTCATAATCTCCGGCTTCTTTAAGCGCTTTTCGCTTCTCCGCATATTTCGCAACCATCTTTGCCCGTTTTCTCTCCCGGGCCTTCATGGATTCCTTAGCCATACTAGTTTCGTTTAAATGGTAATCCCAATTCAGCGAGAAGCGACTGGGCTTCTTTGTCTGTATTGGCGGATGTCACAAAAGTGATATCCATTCCGTTAATCCTGTTTATTTTATCAATATTGATCTCTGGGAAAATAATTTGCTCCGTTACCCCCAGGTTATAATTTCCACGTCCGTCAAACCCTGTGGATCTGATCCCTTGAAAATCACGAACCCTAGGCAACGCAGTGGTCACCAGTCGATCTAAAAATTCATACATCCGCTCACCGCGAAGGGTCACTTTTGCCCCAATGGGCATCCCTTTTCTCAATTTGAATGCAGCGACGTCTTTCTTGGAGATCGTCGATACAGCCTTCTGTCCTGTGATGATCGATAATTCATCGACAGCATGGTCTATCAACTTCCTGTCTGATACAGCATCGCCTACACCGCGACTTAGCACGATCTTTTCTAAACGCGGTACTTCCATCACGTTGTTATACCCGTACTCATCTCTCAAAGTCTGGATAATGCGCTCTCTGTATTCTTGCTTTAATCTAGGTATATATGCCATGACTAAATAACTTCATTTGATTTCTTGGACACCCTTACCTTCACATTGTCGCGAACCTCATACCCAACACGAGTACTTTCTCCCGATTTTGAATCGATCAGGGAAAGATTCGAAATATGAATAGGCGCCTCTTTTTGCACAATGCCTCCTTGCGGATTCTTTGCGCTTGGCTTCTCGTGTTTAGACACCATATTAATGCCTTCTATAAGAGCCTTATTCTTTTGCTTGTCAACCTCGATCACTTTTCCTTCGGAGCCTTTATGGTCTCCGGCAATGATGCGTACGGTATCTCCTGTTTTTATCTTTAGTTTCATCTATTTACTGTTATAGCACCTCTGGGGCTAATGAAACGATCTTCATGAACTTTTTCTCACGCAACTCTCTTGCGACAGGTCCGAAAACCCGTGTTCCCCGCATTTCGCCCGCAGGATCCAACAATACACAAGCATTGTCATCAAATCGAATATAAGATCCGTCAGGTCTGCGCACTTCTTTGCGTGTCCTCACTACAACTGCAGTAGAGACTGTTCCCTTTTTGATCCCACTATTCGGGGTTGCTTCCTTAACCGTAACCACAATCTTATCGCCAATAGACGCATATCGCCTCTTGGTACCTCCAAGCACACGGATAGTTAATACTTCCTTTGCACCTGTATTATCGGCTACTTTAAGTTTTGATTCTTGTTGTACCATCTTATTTCGCTCTTTCTAAGATTTCAACCAAACGCCAGCATTTCGTTCTACTGAGCGGTCTGGTTTCCATGATCTTTACGGTATCGCCAATTTTACAGTCATTGGTTTCATCATGTGCCACATATTTCTTTGTGCGCAAGACGAACTTTCCGTACATGGGGTGCTTAACTCGTTTCACTTCAGCTACAACAATGGACTTTTCCATTCTGTTGCTGGTGACAACGCCTACACGTTCTTTTCTCAAATTTCTTTTTTCCATAAACCAGAAACTGTTATTGGTTCTCCCTTTTCGTTAATTCTGTTGCCAATCGGGCCAAGGTCTTTCTCGCCTTCCTGATCTGAAGCGGATTCTCAAGCGGGGTCACCGAATGTGCCATTTTAAGATCTGCATGCTGCTTCTTAAAATCGACCATTTTTTCCTTGATTTCCTCTACGGACATTTCGTTGATCTCTGACTGTTTCATCACTTCTACTTATTATTGCGCCTCGTAATCTCTGGCCACTATAAATTTTGTTTTTACCGGCAGTTTCTGAGCCGCCAGACGCAATGCTTCCTTAGCAACGTCTATTGGTACTCCGGCAACTTCAAACATGATCCTGCCAGGCTTTACTACAGCAACGAAATATTCCGGTGCCCCTTTTCCCTTACCCATACGAACCTCGAGAGGCTTCTTAGTGATAGGCTTATCCGGGAAGATTTTGATCCACAGCTGACCTTGCCTCTTCATATATCGAGTTGCTGCAACACGAGCTGCTTCGATCTGTCTGGAAGTAATAAAGTTCGAATCCAAAGACTTGATCCCGAACATTCCATTGGAAAGTTGATGTCCGCGACCTGCATTGCCTTTCATTCGGCCCTTTTGCTGTTTTCTAAATTTTGTGCGTTTCGGTTGTAACATGAGTATACCCGATTTACCAATTATTTCCTACGGCGCTTCTTCGAGCCGTCTTGCTTTCCTTTTCCTTGTCCTTTAGACAATCCCACTAGTGGAGAGAGTTCCCTCTTTCCATATACTTCGCCTTTCATGATCCAAACTTTGATCCCCAAACGGCCGTAGGTCGTATGGGCTTCATGCAAGGCATAATCAATATCAGCTCTGAAGGTAGATAATGGGATCCTACCATCCTTATAAGATTCTGAACGCGCCATTTCTGCACCGTTCAATCGTCCTGATATTTGTATTTTAATTCCTTCGGCATTCATTCGCATTGCTGCGGCGATCGCCATCTTGATGGCACGTCTGAAGGAGATCCTGTTCTCGATCTGACGCGCGACACTGGCAGCAACCAAATTGGCATCTACCTCAGGTCTTTTGATCTCATGGATATTGATCTGAACTTCTTTGTTCGTGATCTTTTTTAATTCCTCCTTGAGTTTATCAACTTCCTGTCCGCCTTTACCAATAATGATTCCCGGACGGGCAGTTGTAATAGTTATCGTGATCAATTTCAGCGTACGCTCAATGATCACCCTGGAAACACTGGCCTTAGCCAAACGCGCATGGATGTACTTTCGGATCTTGTCGTCTTCGGCAAGCTTGTCTCCGTAGTCATTACCACCATACCAGTTAGATTCCCATCCGCGGATGATCCCTAATCGATTACCAATTGGATTCGTTTTCTGTCCCATTCAATTAACTTTCTGCGTTTCTGGATCCCAATACCAAGGTTACATGGTTGGATCTCTTTCGTATTCTGTGCGCCCTACCTTGTGGTGCAGGTCGTAATCTTTTTAACATGCGGCCGCTATCCACAGTGATCTCCTGTACAAAGAGATCGGCATCTTCAATATTTGCTTCCTCATTTTTCGCTTGCCAATTGGCAATTGCGGACAACAATAATTTTTCTAGTCGGCGCGAAGCTTCTTTAGGATTGAACCGCAAAATGGCCAAGGCTTGTTCTATGCCTTCGCCTCGTACAAGATCTGCCACTATCCTCATTTTACGAGGGGAAGTCGGACAATTGTTCAACTTCGCAAAAGCGATCTTCTTGCGATCTTCCTTTAACCGTTCGGCCATTTGTTTTTTTCTAACTCCCATAGCCTATTACCTGATACCTTTATTCTTTGCACCGGCGTGTCCCCGGAAGGACCGTGTTGGTGAAAATTCTCCCAGTTTATGTCCTACCATGTTCTCGGTAACATATACCGGAACGAATTGACGGCCATTATGGACTGCAATGGTCTGACCGACAAAATCCGGAGTGATCATTGAGGCGCGAGACCAGGTCTTAATGACTGTCTTCTTCCCCGACTCCACATTCTGGGCGATCTTCTTCTCCAGGCTATAATGTACGTATGGTCCTTTTTTTAATGAACGTGCCATCTATAGTGCTTTTATTTCTTTCTTCTCTCGATGATATATTTATTCGTGTCCTTGGTTCTGGAACGCGTGCGATATCCTTTCGCAGGTATTCCTTTACGCGACCTAGGATGACCTCCGGAAGCCCTTCCTTCACCACCACCCATTGGGTGATCGACAGGGTTCATTGCAACCGGTCTGGTTCTTGGCCTTCTTCCTAACCATCTGCTTCTACCGGCCTTACCGGAGATGATCAACTGATGGTCAGAATTTGATACGGCCCCAATTGTCGCCATACAATTCACAAGGATCATCCGTGTTTCACCCGAAGGCATTTTCACGGTGGCAAATCTTCCTTCCCTGGCCATTAACTGGGCAAATGTACCTGCGCTTCGCGCAAGGGTAGCACCCTGTCCTGGCCTGAGTTCAATACAGGAAATGATCGTACCTAGAGGAATTTCACTTAAGGGCATGGCATTGCCGATCTCAGGAGCAACTTTCTTCCCGGAAACGACTTTCTGCCCTACCTTCATTCCATTTTGGGCGATCGTATATCGTTTTTCGCCATCGGTATATTCCACCAGGGCGATAAATGCAGTACGGTTCGGATCGTATTGAATGGATTTGATCTCCGCTTCCACATCGAACTTATCCCTTTTAAAATCAATGATCCTGTAGCGCCTTTTGTGGCCACCACCCCTGTAACGCATGGTCATTCTTCCCTGATTGTTACGCCCGCCTGATTTTTTGATCGGGGCTAACAAGCTCTTCTCCGGCTGGTCTGATGTCAAAGCATCAAAACCGTTAACGACTTTAAATCGCTGTCCGGGAGTTGTGGGTTTTAACTTTCTAACTGGCATGGTGTCTGCTTATAGATTACTGTAAAAATCAATAGTGTCCCCATCCTGTACATCGACAATTGCTTTTTTAAATGCATTTGTCTTTCCCTGCTGAACACCTGTCTTTGTGAATCGGGTCTTTCTGTGTGGCCCGTAATTCATCGTTCGTACCTTGGTAACAGAAACACCGTAAGTGGTCTCTACCGCCTCTTTGATCTGAAGCTTGTTAGCCTTGGGATCAACAATGAATCCATAGCGATTATATAACTCGCTATCGTTAGTCATTTTCTCCGTTATGATCGGCTTTATTAACACGCTCATAGGTTCTCTATTTAACCAGGTTCGCTTCAATGCCTTCCAATGCCCCCTCAAAAAGGACAATACTGGATGCATTCATTATTTTATAAGTGTTTAATTCTGAGTTAGTTATAACTTCAGAACCTTGCAAATTTCGCGATGACAAATATACGTTATTATTCGTATCGCCCAAGACGAACAAGGACTTTTTACTATCGAGTCCGAGCGACTTCAGAACGGCTTTAAAATCTTTGGTCTTTGGTGCGTCCAAATTGAAATCTTCAAGGACCATGATCGCCTTCTCCTGAGCCTTCAAACTCAAGGCAGATCTTCGTGCCAATCGCTTGACGTTTTTGTTCAATTTTTGTTGATAATCGCGAGGTCTCGGACCAAAAGTTCGGCCACCACCTCGGAAGATTGGAGACTTGATACTACCCGCACGGGCTGTACCTGTCCCTTTTTGCTTCTTGATCTTGCGCGTACTTCCTACGATTTCCGCTCGTTCTTTGGCCTTGTGCGTTCCCTGACGCTGATGTGCCATATATTGCTTCACATCGAGGTAGATCGCATGATTATTAGGCTCTATCTTATACACGGAATCCGAAAGCTCAGCTTTCCGACCTGTATCTTTTCCCTTACTGTTTAAAACCGCTAGCTTCATTACTTCTCAATGGTTACATATGTGTTCTTATGACCAGGTACACAGCCTTTCAGTACGATCAAGTTCTTCTCTGGAAGTACTTTCAATACTCTGAGGTTCTGTATTTTAACCTTCTCACCGCCCATTCTACCGGCCATTCTCATGCCTTTGAATACACGTGACGGGTACGAAGCTGCACCGATAGATCCGGGTGCTCTTAACCTGTTGTGCTGGCCGTGAGTCGCTTGACCCACACCTGCAAAACCGTGGCGTTTTACAACTCCCTGGAATCCTTTTCCTTTGGAAGTAGCTGATACATCGACGTATTCGCCTTCGATAAAAATGTCGACTCCTACCGTTTCTCCCAATTTGTGTTCACCTTCAAAATCACGGAACTCGACAACTTTTCGCATAGGAGACGTACCTGCCTTTTTAAAATGACCTTGTTCGGCCTTAGACGTACGCTTTTCTGCCTTGTCATCGAAACCGAGTTGAAGGGCATTATACCCGTCTACCTCTTCGGTTCTGACTTGGGTAACGACACATGGACCTGCTTCTATCACGGTACATGGAATATTCTTTCCATTCTCGTCAAAGATGCTGGTCATGCCGATTTTTCTTCCAATTAACCCAGACATACGTTTGTTTTTATTATTCTTATTCTACTTTATTTTCCGGATAAAAAAACGGGGTGAAAAACAATCCGACCCCGAATTTATTTTTGTTACCGTTTTTCCTTTGCGAAACGCGCCGGACATGTCCGCTGCCATATCGTGGCAGCTATGTTACTTACACTTTGATCTCGACCTCTACACCACTGGGCAGCTCCAATTTCATTAGCGCATCAATGGTTTTCGAAGAAGAGCTATAAATATCCAGCAAGCGCTTATAAGAGCTCAACTGGAACTGTTCTCTAGATTTCTTGTTCACGTGCGGCGAACGCAATACCGTGAATATCTTTTTATGCGTCGGTAATGGAATAGGACCTGTAACCACAGCTCCGGTGGTCTTTACCGTTTTTACAATCTTTTCAGCCGATTTGTCAACCAGGTTGTGGTCGTACGACTTAAGTTTAATTCTGATCTTCTGACTCATCCTATTCTATTTATGCCATTACACCTGTTGTGGCCTTGATCACTTCTTCAGCCAGGTTCGACGGAGTTTCTGCATAATGCGAGAATTCCATCGTAGACGTGGCACGTCCGGAAGAAAGTGTTCTAAGAGCGGTTACATATCCGAACATTTCGGATAGAGGCACTTCGGCTTTAATCACTTTAGATCCGGCACGATCATCCATATTATTTACTTGCCCGCGGCGTCTGTTCAAATCCCCTACAATATCACCCATATTCTCTTCCGGAGTTAATACTTCCAGTTTCATAATGGGCTCCATCAATACGGCACGTGCGCCTTTAGCAGCTTCTTTATACCCTAATTTAGCAGCGAGTTCGAAAGATAGGGAATCTGAATCCACCGGGTGGAAAGATCCATCCTTTAGCGTGATCTTCATGCTATCCATCTCAAATCCGGCCAAAGGACCATTTTTCATCGCCTCTTTAAAACCTTTCTCGACGGAAGGAATATATTCTCTTGGAATATTACCCCCCTTGATCTCATTGACGAATTCCAATCCGGCTGTACCATCTTCGGCAGGCTCCATCGTAAATACGATATCGGCAAACTTACCGCGACCCCCTGTTTGTTTTTTATAAACTTCACGGTGATCAGTAGGCTTGGTAATGGCCTCTTTGTATTCAACCTGAGGCTGCCCCTGATTTACATCTACCTTAAACTCTCTTCTGAGTCGGTCTACAATAATATCCAGATGCAATTCTCCCATTCCTGAGATGATTGTCTGGCCTGAGGCCTCATCTGTCTTCACCTGGAAAGTCGGATCTTCTTCCGCTAATTTTGCTAAAGACATTCCTAACTTATCTACATCGGCTTTGGTCTTAGGCTCTACAGCAATACCAATCACCGGATCCGGAAAGTTCATGCTTTCGAGAACGATCGGGTGTTTCTCATCTGAGAGGGTATCTCCAGTCTTAATATCTTTAAATCCTACAGCAGCTCCAATATCCCCTGCAGAAATAGAATCCACAGCATTTTGTTTATTGGAGTGCATTTGGTAGATCCTCGAGATCCGCTCTTTATTTTCTGAACGATTATTCAACACATAAGACCCTGCTGCCAATTTTCCGGAATAGGCCCGGAAGAAAGCCAATCTTCCCACAAAAGGATCGGTAGCGATCTTAAAAGCCAGCGCTGCAATAGGTTCTTTTGCATCAGGCTTCCGGGAGATCTCATTCCCATTGCGAGGGTCAATCCCAACAATCGCCTCTTTATCCATAGGCGACGGAAGGTAGCGGCATACAGCATCCAGAAGAAACTGTACTCCTTTATTTTTAAAGGCAGAACCGCAGATCATAGGAATGATACTCATGTCCATGACGGCTGCACGCAAAGCAGCATGCACTTCATCTTCTGTTATAGAGTCTTCATCTTCAAAGAACTTTTCCAACAGATTTTCATCGTATTCAGCCACAGCTTCAATAAGTGCTGCTCTATATTCTTTTACTTCTGCCTCCATCTCGGAAGGAATATCTACAATGTCAAAGGTTGCTCCCAGATTATCCTCATGCCAAACGATCGCTCTGTTCTTAACCAGGTCGACAATTCCTTTAAAATCAGCTTCATCTCCAATAGGCAATACGATCGGCACTGCATTAGATTTCAACATATCGCGAACTTGCTGGCATACTTGCAGGAAATTAGATCCCTGTCTGTCCATTTTATTCACGAAGCCCATTCTAGGCACCTTATAATTGTCTGCCAATCTCCAGTTCGTCTCTGATTGAGGCTCTACCCCATCCACAGCACTAAAGAGAAAAACCAATCCATCAAGTACTCTGAGAGATCGGTTCACTTCCACGGTAAAATCAACGTGGCCGGGCGTATCAATTATATTAAAGTGATATGGTTTTGAATCATCAATTAACTGCCCGTTATCCGTAGGGAAATTCCAGGTACAGGTAGTAGCTGCAGAAGTAATGGTGATCCCTCGCTCCTGCTCCTGCTCCATCCAGTCCATCGTAGCTGCACCATCATGCACTTCGCCCATCTTATGGCTAACCCCGGTATAGTATAGGATACGTTCCGTAGTTGTGGTCTTCCCGGCATCGATATGTGCGGCAATCCCAATATTTCTTGTAAATTTTAAATCTCTGGACATAATGGCTCCTAAAATCTAAAGTGTGAAAATGCTTTATTGGCTTCTGCCATTTTGTGCGTATCAGTTCGCTTTTTCACCGCTGCACCTTCTTCTTTTGATGCTGCCAGGATCTCGGCAGCCAATTTTTGGGCCATGGATTTTTCGCTTCGCTTACGCGAAAAGCTGATCAACCATTTCATAGCGGTAGAGATCTTGCGATCCGGGCGGATCTGCATGGGGATCTGAAAAGTTGCTCCACCCACACGTCTGCTTCTCACTTCTACGTGAGGCATTACATTGGATAGTGCATCTTTCCAAATTTCAAGCGCAGATTTTTCCTCGTCGGTCTTTTTTTCCTCGACGATATCCAGCGCATCATAAAAGATCTTGAATGCAACCGATTTTTTCCCATCCCACATTAACATGTTTACAAAACGGGCAGCCAACTGGTCATTATACCGGGGATCCGGTAAGAGTGGCCTCTTTTTAGCTTGTCTTTTTCTCATTTCCTCTACTTAAAAAGTAATGTTACTTTTTAGGGCGTTTTGCACCGTACTTAGATCGTCTTTGTGTTCGGCCGGAAACCCCTGCGGTATCCAAAGCCCCTCGCACAATATGATATCTAACACCTGGCAAATCCTTTACCCTTCCGCCCCTTACCAATACTATCGAGTGCTCCTGGAGGTTGTGCCCTTCGCCGGGAATGTAGGCGTTTACCTCTTTTCCATTAGTCAATCTTACCCTTGCTACTTTTCTCATAGCCGAGTTAGGTTTCTTAGGAGTAGTGGTATATACACGCGTACAAACCCCTCTTCTTTGAGGGCAGGAATCCAAAGCCGCCGATTTACTCTTCTTGGTAATCGTGGACCTTCCTTTACGTACTAATTGTGATATTGTAGGCATTTATTTCTAAATAAATATCTGTTATCCCTTATTTTAAGGGCGGGCAAATGTAGCAATAATTCGGCATAATTCAAATCTATGAGCCGATATTTTCTTTGAATAAATATTGATTGTCAAGGCAACCAATTCGAGAAACTTACATCCTGCAAATAGACAATTTTCAGGCAAAAAAAAGTATACCTTAATATATATAGCAAATTGAAGTATAACCAAACCTGGAAGATCAACTTAATTCACCTGTTAAAATTCGCTTGAAAATTGTGTAACAAAAAGGGGGGCTTTAGAACTTTTTTTTGCTTAGCTAATTCTATGATTAGGTATCCTTTAAAATTTTAACAAATGATGTCTGAATTACGCATGAGGCATTCGCGCTCAAATCCCAGTATTCCTGAGCCACCTCTTAAAGTTTTATTAAAATAAGTTTGGATTATTAACATGAAATTATGATTTTCGCAGGTAGCTAATTCAAATAATTAAAAAATGAGAACAAATTTAAATGGAATCTTAACGCTATTATTGGCGTTTGTTGTGCATTTATCTTTTGCGCAAGAGAAGACGGTTTCAGGTACAGTTACCGACCAGGACGGACTACCGTTACCTGGTGTGAATATCGTTGTTGAAGGTACTACTTCCGGTACCCAGACAGATTATGACGGTAATTATGCGATTCAGGCTTCTGAAGGGCAGACACTGCTCTTTTCCTACATTGGTCAGAGGGATGTTCGTGTATCCGTTGGCGCAGGCAATACAGTTAATGTACAAATGGAAGAAGATGCCCAGGCACTGGAAGAGGTTATTGTTACAGCCCAGGGTATTAAGCGAGAAAAGAAAGCACTTGGGTATGCGGTAACTTCGGT
>JAHHLF010000176.1 GCA_018679315.1 Bacteroidia bacterium
CATCAAAGGTTCCCGCTCCATCTCCAGCTCCTTCTTCATGCTGTGATTCGGTAGGGTAAATTGAATGCTATGATCCCCGGTCAATTTTGGGTTACTGATAGTTAAATTAGAAGAAAGGATAGGGCGACCTTTTTTCAGTAGTTTTTGCGCGTATTCAGTCCACAGTTTCTCTAACTCCTCCTGAGTGAACGGACTGGTATTTACCTCAATAGTGTCTGCGATCACTTCCTGGTTCCGGATCTCATGATCCCGTTTGGCCTGGATACCTGCAATAGACAATCCGGAAATGCGCTTACCCCGATCCTTAATATTCAATTTCTTGCCGGGGCTTGCCGGCTGAGGTTCTGCTAGGGCTTCAATGGGTTGAGGTTCCTCTTTTTTTGAAGGTTCAGCCGTTTTCTCTTCGTAGCTCTTTAAAGTCTCAACTCTGCGCTCTGGTAATGGTTTTCTTTGTACTTGTTCCTGGGTGCCCCCGTGTACATCCAGATCTTTTTTAAAGAAATGGGCTGCAGGGATCAGAAAATTCGTAAGGGTCAGGCCAAGGACGCTACGATTGTTTTTTTTTTCAGCTTCGTAAGTAAGGGAAGCTAGTTTCATCAGGGTAAGTTCGACGAGGAGTCGGTGATTTTTACTCGTCTTATATTTCAGATCGCATTGATTGGCAAGGTCGATCGCTTTTAACAAGAATTCCTGTGAAGTTTTTTTAGACTGATCCAGATATTGGGATTTCACCTGTTCACCTACCTCAAGTAGCGCAATGGTCTCATCATGCCGGCATACCATGAGATCACGGAAATGCGAGGCTAGTCCGTTGATAAAATGATGTCCTTCAAAACCTTTTGACAAGATATCGTTGAACAAGAGTAGCAGATCAGGAATATTATTTTCCAGGATTAGGTCTGTAGCCTTGAAGTAAATATCGTAATCGAGGACATTTAAATTTTCAGTAACGGATTTTCGGCTGATTTTTTTTCCGGCGAAGCTCACAACCCTGTCGAAAATTGATAAGGCATCGCGCATGGCGCCATCCGCTTTTTGTGCGATGATATGCAAGGCATCTTCATCTGCTTCAATTCCCTGTTGTTCGGCGATGTATTTGAGGTAGTCTGCAATATCCTTTACAGTTATCCGCTTAAAATCAAAGATCTGGCAACGAGAAAGTATGGTTGGTATGATCTTGTGTTTCTCCGTAGTGGCCAGAATGAAAATAGCATGTGCCGGTGGCTCTTCAAGCGTTTTTAAAAAGGCGTTGAATGCCGATTGCGACAACATATGTACCTCGTCAATAATATACACCTTGTACTTCCCAACCTGTGGCGGGATGCGTACCTGATCTGTAAGGCTTCGGATGTCATCAACAGAGTTGTTGGAGGCCGCATCCAATTCAAAAATATTGAAGGCAAAATCCTCATCCGCTTTTTGGGTACCGTCTTCGTTTATCTTTTTTGCCAGTATCCTGGCGCAGGTAGTTTTCCCAACACCTCGTGGACCACAAAAGAGCAGGGCCTGTGCAAGGTGGTTGCTTTCAATGGCGTTTTCAAGTGTAGCCGTAATAGCGCTCTGGCCTACGACATCCTTGAAATTCTGCGGCCGGTATTTTCGGGCCGATACAATGAAAGGTTCCATCTGGGTTTACACGGTGTTTTAGATCACTAAAGGTGAATGTACAAATATAAAAATAGCCCGCTATTTTCCCCTGTGAATGGGCGTTACAAGCTAATTAGTTATTAACAAAATCGTATCTTTGCAGCTTGCAGGATATCTTATCGCGTCTCGCAATAGCGAGATGAGGAAAGTCCGGACACCATAGCGTAGCATAGCGGGTAACGCCCGTCCTACTGACCATACGTGTCAGTAGCGGACAAGTGCAACAGAAAGCAAGTACAGGTAATGCTGTAGTGAAATCAGGTAAACTCTATGCGGTGAAACGCCAAGTATATCAACATTTGAGGGTAGCGCGCCCGAGTTGAAGGGTTGGCGGATAGAATGTTGTGGCAACATAACATCCAGATAAATGATAAGAGCCCTTTTGGGATACAGAATCCGGCTTATTTCCTGCATATGAACTCCCTGTTCTGTGGTTTAACAGACCCTGTGCAGGGAGTTTTATTTTGGTTCGAAAAAACTAAGCACACTGCCTCCGTATTTTCGGGATTCAGTTTGCCCTGGAAGCGCTTCCATTTTAAGATGTTTAGAATGCTCGATAACCAATATACCTTCCTCCGTAAGCAAGCCACGCTCAAATACCATTTCAGGAATTTTGGCCATTTCTTCTAAAGGCAGATCATAAGGCGGGTCTGCGAAGATGATATCATAACGGCCAACGGCACGTTCCAGATAGCGAAGCGCATCTAATTTGACAACCTGGATCGGGGCTTCCAGTTGCTTGGCAGTAGTGGCTATAAAGTGCGCACAACGGGCGTCGGCATCCACAGCGATGATCTCTGGAACTCCTCGTGAAGCGAATTCATAGCTTATATTTCCGGTGCCTGCATACAAGTCCAGCACACGTATATTTTCAAAGGAATAGCTGTTATGAAGTATGTTGAATAGAGCCTCTTTGACCATGTCGGTCGTTGGACGCACTGGCAATTTTTTAGGGGCAACGATCCGCTTTCCCCTATGTCGACCTGATATGATTCGCATCAGAAGGCATTTAAGACCGTAAAATCGATCGATTCTTCCTCAGATTCGCCGCTGCCGTAGATTTCATTGGAGGGGTAAAAAAGCCCGATATTCTGAATGTATTCATAGCAGATCTTATAGAGTTCATCTCCTTCTTTTACAGATCCAAATAAATGTACACCTACATGGGCCGGATCGAGTTTCAGTTGCTCCAGGGTGAAAAGTAAATAATAGATAAAATCTTCTTTTGTATCAAAGTAAAAGCTATTGTAAAACTTGAGTTTCTTATTTTCCAGGACAGTAATATCCATCTGGTCATCTGCCACATGCACGTAACAGACTGGCCTTTTAGTATCCGATTGGCTCTGCAACAATGCCCGTATTAATACAGTTCCGTTATGGAGGAAGTCAAATTCCCCGAATAATTCATAGATATAGTTATTAATATTCATGAAGGGGACATAGACATTGACTAATTCTGGCTGATCGATCTCGTCATACGCCATCATATCGTTGGCCAGAATCTTAATATTAAATTTCATGTAGTTGGCTAACTCCTTCTCGTCGAATAGGGATTTAGGGACAAGACTGAACAGTGTATTTCGATGGATCACGACCACATCTGAATAGCCATAATCTTCTACACGATACGTACGCAGCAGATCCCTGAGCTCTTTCAGGATCTCATAGGCATTAAGATCTTTCTTAAATTCTACTTGTTTGGAAAGTACAATGGAATTGGATATTGAATCCAGTATACAAAAAGAAAGTCCATTCAAGCTAACCTGAATGGACAATTTATGTATATTATCTAGGCCCGAAGGCGTATTAATTTTCTCCTCTTTTGTCATAAATAGGAGGCCAGTTACCGTTAGTACTTACATCGGTAAGCGAACCTACTTTTATTTCCGTCCCATTCACTTCTTCCACACTCACCTGCGCATTCTCACGCGTTACCAGGTCCTTGGGTTGATCATACAGCACTACGTCTTTACTTACTTTAGCTTCAAACACCGAAACCCTGAATCCACCTTTATCTATGACATCAGATTTCATTGTAAACTTTTCACCACCCTGTCCATGCGGCACATTCATCATGCTCTTATAGCGATCATCTCCTTTGAAGATAGAATCCTTCACAGAAACAAATCCAAGCGTATCAACTAAGGTAACCTCTCTAAGCAAATCGATCCCATAGGTCTTGTCAAATTCCATATAAGAAGAATCCCTCTGCTGAGTAATGGTATATTTGCCCGTATCCACGAAAGCAATAAGAGTTTTGAAGTCTTTTGCAAAACTACCATTCACTGTTCTGTAGGCTTCTTGTGAATTTCTAATATCTTTCAAGGAGGAGATCACGTCTGCGAACCGCTCTTGTTTTACTTTCTTAAACTGGATAGGTCCGGTAACGGACTTGTAGATCAGATACCCCATGA
>JAHHLF010000292.1 GCA_018679315.1 Bacteroidia bacterium
ATTGTACATACTGCATCGGTATTACTGGGTGCACTTACATATACCAACTGCATTCGATGTCCAGGTATCCCATAGTAATCATTTGCCGTAGTCCAACCATCAATAATGTCATTGGAAGAGGACAACCAAACATTCCCTAGTTCTTCCCCATTTTTCATGATCCGTATGTCTGGACTCAAATAACCGGCAGCGGGATTCGTCCATTTTTGGTTTGTAGTTGTGCCTGTCATGCAGTTGACCCAACGGGCATCTGAAACGGTCGTTTTATGAGTGCTTGCTTTTTCTGGCAGGTCAAAAGTAAAACTACCATCAGATTTTACGACTCCGACTGATTTGCTAAACCCGGGGCTGCTGGAATATCGGGCCATTCCTACCAGTACCACTTCGGCTTCTCCATAGGTCCAATTCTCAAACTTTGTTCCTGTGCCTTTGCTGATCAGAAATTTTTTCGAGGAGTCATTGGAAGTAGCGGACGGTTTTTTTTGCTGTTCTTTGGCCTTCTGTTCTTTGGCCAATTGCTCAGCAAACTTTTTGTTCTTTGCCGCTGCTTCTTTCATTTCCGGGGTATTCATTATACTATCATACTCCCGCTGCATCTTTTCCATCATTTTCTTGGCATTTTTCTGCATTTCTTCTTGCTGCTTTTTTTGTTCCGGGGTTTGGGCAATAAGATTGGCAGAACAAACCAATAAAAGTGTAAGGCAAAGTGTTTTAATCATTTTCATAACTGTTATTCTTAATTGTTAAAAAATGGGATTTTAAATTCAGTGGCATCGGTCGGCAAGGTTACGATGTAGTTCCCATAGTCATAGGTAATTGTTCTACCCCGATAGACGATCCGGATGACCTGCCCTCCTGGATTGAATGTTGTTTCAACGCCACTTTTATCCCCTTCTATACCTATGAATTTTTTACAGGGTTGGGGTTTACCGCAGTCCACAAGTTGACTCTTGAAACCCGGATCTTTCTCAAATTGGCTCACGCTGAACCGCATGCCCCATTCGATCATTGGGAGGAAGAAATTTGCCTTCCCGCTACCGGTTCTATAGGTTTCTCCAAATGTGGTGGTTGACGTAGCTTTAAACCTTGTTTCGTCTGAAAGAACACCCTCATTCACCACTTGTTGAAAATCAGACATATCAAATTCAGAACTAACCAAATCAGAACCTATTATTCCCGCCATGCTCATGCCCATGAACCCTGAAAGGTTCATTTTTTTCCAGCCCGTCTGATTGTCCTTCATATATAACCAGCCATCACGATCCATATAATTGACCTTATTCGAGGCGGCGATCTTCATGGCCTCGGTATCTTCATTGTAAGTAAGTATAAGCTGTGGGCCATCTCCGCTGATCGTTGCTAAAATTCCCGAAGGTTTGATGTTTACCCGCTCGGAATGAATCGAGAAGTTTTCATCATCGAAATGCAATCGAGCATCAAGTTTTATAAATCTCTTTTCTCCAACGTCCGGAATTGGTATCCCGGAAATAGTTACTTCAACACCATATTCCTGGTCTTCCAGGTCTTCTACTTCAATTTCGTCATTATCTACATCAGGTAGGAAAGGCTTTTGAGGAAAAACCGTTTCACCATCCACTTTCAGGCTTACCTTCATTTGTTTTTCTTCAAACTCTGCCCGTGTATAACCTAATATCTCTACTTTTAATGTTATGGCTTCGTCTTCCCCGTCTCCAAAATCCCCTGTCAAGGGGTAGAAATCTCCAGCACGGACACGTTTGTCCTCTTTTTCGGGGTGGTACATTTCAATAACTTCAATGCCGTGTCGTGGTTCCCCAGTCTTCAACTGAAGTAATGAGGTGGTCGTCGCTATCGAAAAGTCCTGTTCATCGTAAGGATCCTCAAATGCCGAAGGCAATCCCGTTCTCAATTCTGTTGAGGTTTCTTCAAATGCCTTGTTAGCATCTAATCCCTCTTTCACTAATTTTTCGTAAAACTCATCAAATGCATTATAAGCGTCTGATGGGTAAACACTATTACTCCAATAAAAAAAGTGCCCATTTGTATGGATTGCTCGCATTGCATCCAAAAGATCGTTACGCTGACCCAATTCACAAGCACTGAAAATCCAAATTTTATCCTTTAACCCCTGGGCATAGTAATGGGTGAAAAACGAGCTCCTTAAATAGATTTTACGGGCACCAAAATAAAGCACATCCTTATATACCGGAAATAAAGCTAAGGCTTCATTTAATTCTTGACGATTTGCGAAAGTATGCCTAATATTTGTGTCAATTAACGTCCTGCAGTAATTACTGTCCCCTCCATAGACGATCTCTATCTCACTCCCGTTGGCAAGTGTTGCCTGATTACAAAATCGTTTTCCATGTGTGCTTAAATGCACAATATCATATTCATGAAATTGGCGAAAGATCGTTAAAGATATTGAGTCAACTAAGGACATCATTTTGACTCTGTCTTCATAATTTTTATTGATATTTAACCATTTAGTCGCCACTAGACCGTCATCGTTGTCTCCGAATTGGTCAATGAATGGCGCGACTATTAGTAGCCTTTTTTCTTCTCGTTCCTCTTCCCCCTTCTCATAAGCCACGACATTTACTTGTTCATCTTCTTCCAACAATAGAGGTATTGTAAAGGAGGATACTGTCTTCGTGTGAGCGGTTGAAGTCACTGCTCGTCTGGTCCCCTTCGTGACTGGAGCTTTCGGATCCCCTGGTAATTCTATAACCATTGGCACACTGCCTTCAATAAAGTAAAGAATCGAATTACCATTGGTTTGAATCAACGTGCTATCTGGTAAGATCTTCAAAATCTCCTGAATGGAGCTCCCGGCATCGGCCATGGACTGGCCTTTTTCCAATAAATTCCAGCTTAAGGTCAAAGCCTCCTTCGTGAGGACCTCGCTGGTCATGGGATCATTCAAAGAAATTTCTTCTTTATCACTGTCATTGCAAGATATTGTCAGAATTGCAAGCAGTACTATGTAAAAAAAGTGGGATCTTTTTCCAGAGGGTGGCCGTTTGGTTGTTGTCATGGCGATTTATGATTGTTGATCTCTCGGTGTTCATAAGATAGAAAATTAATCCATTGATTACCAGAAAAATGTATCAATGGTTGGAATAGATGTATATCAAGCTGATTTCGGAATAGAGCAAAAAAAATTGACCGAGAAGGTCAATAAAAAAGAAGTATAAGTTAAACAAGTCGTACGGCCCCCCGATACATCATAATACTAATTACATTATTGGAATTGCTGATCTAGGTAGTTCCCCCGAAACCTACAATCTAACAAATACTTTGCCATTTACATGGCTAGGTTGTCCAACTATCTTGTAATTCTACCGGTGGGCCTGTAAAAATCTTATTTTTGGTTGCCACAGAGACCGTACGGCTTGTTTTTCAGTTGTTTATAAGCTTCATTACAAAATGAAGCGTATCAAATATACATAATAATCTTTAACTATAACGTTTTCGTAAAAGTTTAATTTTAACGAATTTATGTTTCTTTTTCCAGGATTTCAGTTATGCTTAATAATCGAACCCGGTTACCAGTAACTTACATTGATGACGTTGCGCTTATCGTCTTCCTGTTATTTGAAAAAAGTAAGGATTCCTGTTGATTAACTGAATTCTATCCCTAAAGTGGCCTGGTAACAAATAAAAAGTAACTCGAGGGTTTGGTATGTTCGCTTAAAGGCAAAATTACCGATTCTCAAAATCCAAAGTGTTGGACTGAGGTGTCTCCATAACTACGGTGTTCTCCATCATTGTTGGCTCATTATGGCCCGAAACAACGGCGAGCACCAACATGGCGACCAGGATAACAAAGAAAATCACGCATTTTTTCATGATCTTGGTTTTTGGGACTATTACTAATTGATCGGGGGAACTTTACTTTAACGAGAATACAAGGTATAAGGGACATGCAGCCCTTGCAAATAATATGTATGAATGGTCAAATAATCCGTATGAAATGCACATTGACTTCACTTAACCCTGGTATTTGTGGCCATTAGGTATTATTGCGCCTAATTAGGGTGATAGATGCATCATTTTGGCTAAAATGCCCACTATACGCCTCTCGGGTGCATTGATACGTAATCTATTACCATCGATACAATTCATGCAAACCAGGGCCTAGATACCTCTATTTTTGCTTAAATTACCTTATATTGATATGTCTATGATAGAAGCAGTTTTAGTAGATGATGAAGTAAAGGCGCTGCAAAGCCTTTCCTGGGAGCTGACCAATTTCAGTGATGAAATTGAAATCATTGCATCCTTCACTGATCCGGTTGAAGCTCTTGGTTATTTAGAAGGTAACAGACCGGATTGCCTCTTCCTGGATATTGAAATGCCCACTATGGACGGGTTTCAGTTCATCAAAAATCTTAAGACTAAGAATTTTCCTGTGGTTATTACCACCGCTTATAATCAATACGCAATTAAAGCCCTTAAGAATGAGGCTATTGATTACTTATTAAAACCTATTGATTCAGACGATCTGAAAGATACGATCGGGAAGATCAAACGTTATAATTCCCGCAATTTTACAGCCGAAAACCTGGAAAAATTATTGTTGAAATTCAACAATAACCCTATTCGTAAGAAGATCACCTTAAATACAGATGGGAAACTCATATTTCTGGAAAGCGACGAGATCCTATACGCAGAGTCTGATGGTAATTACAGCACTATATTTCTGACCAACGGCAATAAAATAGTATTGACTAAAAAGCTGAAAGAAGTAAATGAGATCCTGCCCTCCGATACATTTTTCCGAGTACATAATTCCTACATTGTAAACATTGGTAAGATCAAGGAATTTCTTAAAACAGATGGGTATGTGATCCTCGATTCCAA
The DNA here is from genome assembly GCA_018679315.1 of Bacteroidia bacterium. Classification (GTDB taxonomy): domain Bacteria; phylum Bacteroidota; class Bacteroidia; order Flavobacteriales; family Flavobacteriaceae; genus HDS-28. Next base: position 4,846 of record JAHHLF010000292.1, read on the forward strand.
AAATAAAATCCCAGTTTCACGCCAGAAAAAAAGTGATTTTCTGGATTTGTTGTAATCCCGTAAATTGACTGGTTGAATGCGAGTCCTTTTACAGATAATAATCATCCTCTCCCTTTCCTTACTTCAGGTAAGGCAAACTCCTCAGGAATATCAAGCCCAAACGGATAGCCTTATCCTTAAAAGGCCTGTTGCCTATGCTTCCATAGATCAGGTGTTTAAGAAGTATCGCAATGATACGCTGGTTTTGAACTATCTGAAACTCAAATCTCGCAGAACCAATTATGCGGAAGGACTTAGCTATTCAAATGCACACCTGGCACAGATCTATCATAAGAATCGCCTTTTTACTAAAGCCCATGTTTTCTTCATGGAGGCACTTGAGGCCGCTGACCGATCCGAAAATCCTGAATACAAGGTAAATACACTGGTGAAGCTCGGCCGACTTCATGAAGAAACCGATAGTCTGAAAACCGCCATTTACTTTTATGAAGATGCCTTATCCATTACGGATTCATTAGAAACGTTTTCAGTTAGAACGCTCTTGAATAAGCAGGAAGCAGAAATTAGACTGGGTGATCTTTTCAGGCTCCTTCAAAATCCCGAAACAGCCAAACAATACTATAACTATGCATTGGATTCAGATCTCTTAATAAAGGGCTCAAAGGAATTACCTGCCATTCATTTACGTATTGGACAAGCACTAAAAGATCAGGACAGCCTGGAATCGGCTCTCATAGCCTTCAGAAAAAGCCGGGCTGCCGCACAAGCCTCTGGCGATTCACTCCTGCAAAATTGGTCTGTCCTGGCCATTTCAGATGTGTTAGTGGAAACAGACAGGTTTGGCGAAGCTTCAGAACTTTTTGCCACTATGAGCATTGAAAATGAAGATCAGCACATTGACTTTCAATTGGCCAGAATGCTATTGCAAAGTAAACTAGTTTTAAAAACAGGAGCGAGCTCAGAAGCGAGAAAATTACTATCAGAAGCGCTGGATCTGGCAACTATAACAAATAATCGAACGGCCCAGGCAGAAATATACCTGTTGCGCTCTGAATTAGAACGTAAGGAAAGAAATTTTGAAGCTGCATTAAGCGCGTATTCGGAGTATCATGAGTTGCAAAATGAGCTCCAGCTACCTAAGTTCAGAACGTATTTATACAATTCCATTATACCCAATGATGCCAATGCGAGGAAAAGTGAGTTGCAGTTGCTTACAGAACTAAATGAGCTCACGGAATTTAGATTAAAAAGGAATCAAAATACCTTTTTGATCACCGGGCTTTTATTCGCCCTTTTAACGTTAGTGCTCTATATTATTTATAGGCAGTATCAACTGAGGAATGAGCGCAAGGTGGTTTCCCTGGAACAGACCATGTTGCGAAGTCAGATGAATCCACATTTTTTATTCAATTCCTTGAATTCCATTAAGCATTATATCATCAATAACGAACAAAAAAATGCGGTTCACTATTTAAATAAATTCTCCAAATTAGTCAGACGGATCCTGGAAGCTTCCTCGGCCCGGGAAACTACTTTATCTGAAGAATTGGAGACCGTGGAATTGTATATGAACATTGAGAATATCAGATTTTCGTACGAGATCGATTTTCAGATCCACATGGATGAACAGGTAGACCCAGACCATATTCGCATTCCTTCTTTGATCCTTCAACCTTTTTTAGAAAATGCGTTATGGCATGGACTCTCTTCCAAGAAAGGAACTAAGAAAATAGATCTTCTGGTAGTGCGAGAAGATGCAGATAAGATCAGCATTGAAATTCGTGATAACGGCGTAGGACGTGCAGCCTCTCAAAAAATGAAGGAGAGCAGGGTCTTAAAACGCAAATCATTGGGGATAGACATTACAAAGGAGCGACTTCAAAACTTTGCCAAGGATTACCAAAATAGTTTTGCTATTCAAATTAACGACTTAGTAGACCCTGAGGGAAATCCGGAGGGTACAAGTGTTATGCTTCACATTCCTACTATTTAAGACTTGGCGGCTTCTTCTAGTTCCTTATACCAGGTTTCCCCGAATTTTCGGATCAAGGCATCCCGAACAAATTTGTATAAAGGGGTCTTCAGCTTCTGACCAAGATCACAAGCTGGGTTGCACAAATGCCATTTGTGATAGTTCACCGCAATAAGTTCAGTATACTCTTTTACTCTCACCGGATAAAGGTGGCAGGAAATTGGTTTTGGCCATGCGATCTTTTGCTCACGAAAAGCTTTTTCTATACCACATTTTGCTATTCCTCCGGTATCAAAAATTACATAGGCACATTCCTTGTTATCTACCAAAGGGGTTTCCCACTCCCCGTCGCTTCCCTTAACAAACGTTCCTTGTTTAGAAATTGCGTTTATTCCTTCTGGCCTTAAATACTTTTTAACTTTCGGATAGATCTCATCCAGAATCGCCAATTCATCATCCTGGAGCGGGGCTCCTGCCTCCCCTTCCACACAACACCCTCCTTTACAAGCATTGAGATCACAGGTAAAATGAGCTTCCAGCAATTCGTCAGAAACAAGTGTTTTTCCTATTTGCAGCATCCGGATAATTTGACATCTAAAGATACAAGTTAGTACCTAATTGATAACATTTATTGCTTATTTGTCATGTTATGAAAATCGAAATAAAGTGTAGTTTTGTGAACTGTCAGAATTGATTTTCCATGAGCAAAAAACTAATTTTTATCCTGATCGGAATTGCCCTTCTCCTGATCATATACAATGCGACACTTATCGATGCTACTTCGCCATTTGAAGGTGAGAGTATCGTAGCCGTTATTGGCATAGTTGCCGCTCTATGTGCTATCGTTTTGCTTCTGATCTATTGGACTTCCAAAAAGATCCAGAAATCGCTGAATGAAGAGGGTAAAAAATAAATGCGGCGCCTAAAGTGTTTCGCCTGTAGATTTACTAGAATACGAAGGCCGGTCAAGTTCAAGTACTTTTTGGATCATAGTATCTTCTTCTCCCTTGATCTCAGCGTGTAAGTTTGGAGTAAAGAGTTGCTCTGCCAGTGATGCCTTCAGATAGGTTTTTAACTGCTCTTCTTGATCGTAGAAATTTAGTTTGATCTTATTCCTAAGGCAGTAGTTAATGAAGCGTTCGAAAATGATATCATCTACACGATAGGTGTCTTTAAAGATACGCGGAGAATACGTCTGGAAACGCGAACGATCTTCTTCCAGATACTCAAATACAAATCTGGATAAAAAGCCTAAGCTATCCAGGCTTTCTGCCGCTTCTTCCTCATTCGTCCCTATCGGAACAAAAACATCGGGAATAATCCCTCCTCCACCATAGACAATTTTTCCTTTAGGCGTGGTAAATTTCAAAGAATCCGAAACCTTGATGCTATCCACCGTCACCAGTTCGCCACTGTGGTAACGTTCTGTAAATTTATCGTAGTAATCTTTACTTCCATTTGCATAGGTGCGTTGAATTGAACGACCAGTTGGCGTATAATAACGAGATACTGTCAGCCTTACTGCAGATCCATCTCCTAGCTCCATTTCGCGTTGTACCAGTCCTTTTCCAAAGGAGCGGCGACCTACAATGGTGCCTATATCATTATCCTGTAATGCCCCGGCGATGATCTCACTTGCCGATGCAGACCTTTCATTGATCAGCACATAAACAGGTTTCTGTTCAAAGATCCCTTTCCTGGTTGCATAGGTTTCATCAATTTCCCCTTTCTTGTTTTTAGTAAACAAGATCAATTTATTATCGGGCAAAAATTCGTCTGCCATTTGCTCGGCAATACCCAGGTATCCACCCGGATTATCACGAAGATCAAGCACTAATTTTTTAGCCCCGCTATTCTGCAGTTCACCCAGGGCAACCATGAATTCATCATAGGTGGTTTCGGCAAATCTGTTGATCTTGATATACCCCAATTGCGAATTGAGCATATAGTAGCTTTCGACACTTCGGATCGGAATCCTGTCTCTTGAAATTGTGACATCGAAAAAGGCGTCGGTAAGTTTTCGGTACACTTTTAATTTTACTGTAGATCCTTGCGTTCCTTTTAGTCTTTGCACAATCGCATCGCTTACCAAATTTCTGCCATAGAGGGTGTCTGTATCCGCCATCAGGATCTTATCTCCAGGCTGAATACCTTTTTGTGAACTAGGTCCATCTTTGATCGCCCTAATGACTGTAATTGTATCCCGGAACATATAAAAGTTGATCCCAATTCCCACGAAATCACCTTGCATATTCTCTGCGACACGTTGCATTTCTTCCCGTGGGATATACACCGAATGTGGATCCAGCTTGTCGAGAATATTATTGACGGTCACATCTACAATACTATCCGTATCTACTTCATCCACATATTCATAATCGATATAATCGATGAGCCTATTGAGTTTGTCTTTTTTGGAATTAGTAGTAAATAGCTTTTCCGGGCTATCGTTAAAATGAAGTCGGCCCCCTACTAGGATCCCCAAGGCTAACGCCATTGCAATTACTGTGGGCCATATGTAATAAGATCGCTTCATACGATGATGTGCTTATCGCGACACATGCGCTATTTTGGGCAAATGTGTCAGGCTAACTCCTGCACGCTCCAGGAAATCAAGTCCGCTTCCGTCCTTATAGGCTTCCTGATATACTACCCTTGTTATTCCGGATTGATGAATCAATTTGCTGCATTCTTTACATGGAGACATTGTTATGTACAATGTAGCTCCAACACAAGATTGGGTTGAGGCGGCCAGTTTTGAAATTGCATTCGCCTCTGCATGCAAGACATACCATTTGGTATACCCTTCGTCATCTTCGCAAAAATTCTCAAATCCGGTAGGTGTTCCATTATACCCGTCAGATATGATCATCCGGTCTTTAACTACGATCGCGCCAACTTGCCTTCGTTCGCAATATGAAAGTTTTCCCCATTCATATGCCATTCTCAAATAGGCGCGGTCATATGTTTCTTGCTTTGTAATACTCACGTAAAAGGATGGCTATTTGGCGCTAAGATACCGGCTTTGCCATAGCCTCACAACCCCGATGAGGTTAATTTTACGTGAAAATCTATTAAGGGAACGCATTTACGATCATCGGTATTGTGACGATCCCGATCAGAATGGAAAAAAATCGGATATAAAAGGCTTTATTAAGGCGAAATAGGTCAACAGCGACAATAGAGAGCAGAAGAGCAGTAATTATGGCAACTATCTGAGAGAACTCTATTCCCGTAGCGAACCCCAGTAAGGGTACAAATTTATCCGGTTCATCAGCCATGAGCATGCGGAAGTAATTAGAGAAGCCCACTCCATGGATCAGACCAAAAAATCCGGTTAAAGATGCGTGAAGTCCCAGGTGTTGATGTTTGGCTACATCGATCTTCATCAGACAATTAAAGATAGCCGTTGCCAGAATTGTGATCGGGATCAAAAATTCGACCCAGGCTGCCGAAACTGATAGCAGTCCATAAACAGCCAAGGCAAGAGATAGGCAATGGGCTACAGTGAAAATTGTAACCAGGATCAATACTGCTCTCCATTGCCTGAAATTAAATGGCAGTGCCAATGCCAGGAGAAACAGGATGTGGTCATAGGCACCAAAGTCCATCACATGATAAAATCCTAATTTGACATAGAAAATAAATCCTTCCATTCTTCTTTATAAGCCTCGTTCTTTTTGTATCTGTTCATAGGCCTTCTGAACTTCCTTAAATTTTTCTTCAGCGCCCTTTTTAATAGCTTCATTATCTGTCCGAACCTTGTCCGGATGGTATTTTTTAGCCATTTTTCGATACGCTTTCTTTACCTCATCATTCGTAGCTGTCTTTTGGATCTCCAGGATCTTATATGCCCTGTCTGCTTCTTTGATGAACATGGCCTTGATACTCTCAAAATCCCTAAGATTAATACGAAGATACCCTGCTATTTCACGGATCTTACTTTCTTCTGAACGGCTAATTGCCCCATCTGCCCTGGCAATACCAAAAAGGAAATGGAGAAGCTGTAAGCGCACTTCATAGCGTGTTCGCTGTGCTAGTACGGAACCTATTCGCTGTGCGGAAACTTCTCGTTTTTTAATGACCTCATTGAAAGTTCTGAAAATGGCATTGGCTTTGGCTTTCCCATAGGTTTGCACAAAATATTGGCGCACATAGTCGAGTTCACGCTGACTCACCTGGCCATCTGCTTTGATCACAATTGAGCATAAGGAAAGTAAGTGCAGTTCAAAGTCGGCCGGAGAGACATCAGGACGAGTAAACTCGCTGAAAACAGTCCGTCCGCCTGAAGACCCTCCCAACTGATCAAAGAGGCTGCCCAACAAAAACCCAATAAGGGCCCCCGGTAATCTGAACAGCATATAGCCAATGAATGCGGCCAGCCATTTTAACATGAATCAAAATTTTGTCAAATATAGAATAATGGTATCATTCTTATAGACAAATCCTGCAGACAGCTGACACTGTAAGAACGATCAATTTTGAGTATCTTTACCCTTTATAAATTCAATAAAAAATAGTCTATGTATCCTGCAGAACTTGTTAAACCTATGCGCGACGATCTCGTCGCGGCCGGATTTGAAGAATTATTCAGCGCTAGTGAAGTAGAAGAAGCCCTGGGAAAAGAGGGTACTACACTTGTCGTAGTGAACTCTGTATGTGGCTGCGCTGCTGCCAATGCAAGACCCGCTGCTAAAC
>JAHHLF010000157.1 GCA_018679315.1 Bacteroidia bacterium
GGATGGTATTTTTTAGCCATTTTTCGATACGCTTTCTTTACCTCATCATTCGTAGCTGTCTTTTGGATCTCCAGGATCTTATACGCCCTGTCTGCTTCTTTGATGAACATGGCCTTGATACTCTCAAAATCACTAAAATGAATGCGAAGATAACCCGCAATTTCACGGATCTTTCTTTCTTCTGAGCCACTTATAGCTCCGTCTGCCCTGGCTATCCCGAAAAGAAAATGGATAAGTTGCAAGCGCACTTCATAACGTGTTCGTTGCGCCAGTAATGCCCCAATCCGTTGCGCAGAAACTTCTCGTTTCTTAATGACTTCGTTGAAGGTTCTGAAAATGGCATTTGCTTTGTCCTTGCCATAGGTTTGCACAAAATATTGCCGGACATAGTCAAGTTCTCGCTGGCTCACCTGGCCATCGGCTTTTATCACAATTGAGCATAAGGAAAGCAAGTGCAGTTCAAAATCGGCAGGAGAGACATCAGGGCGGGAAAAATCCGTGAAAATAGTTCGTCCGCCTGAAGACCCTCCCAACTGATCGATCAAGCTGCCCAGTAAGAAGCCAATTATTGCCCCTGGTAATCTGAAAAGCATATAGCCAATGAATGCGGCCAGCCATTTTAACATGAATCAAAATTTTGTCAAATATAGAATAATGGTGCCATTCTCATTGACAAAACCCGTAGACGGCTTAGCCTGTAAGAACCATCAATTTTGAGTATCTTTGCACTTTATAAATTCAATAAAAAATAGTCTATGTATCCTGCAGAACTTGTTAAACCTATGCGCGACGATCTCGTTGCGGCCGGATTTGAAGAATTATTCAGTGCTAATGAAGTAGAAGAAGCCCTGGGAAAAGAGGGTACTACTCTTGTCGTAGTGAACTCTGTATGTGGCTGTGCTGCTGCAAATGCACGACCCGCTGCTAAACAAAGTTTACAAAACGAAAAGCGACCTAATCATTTGGTAACCGTTTTTGCTGGTGTTGATTATGAAGCTGTAGATGCTGCGCGGAATAAAATGATCCCTTTTCCCCCTTCATCGCCAAGCATGGCCTTGTTTAGAAATGGGGAATTGGTTCATATGATAGAAAGACATCATATTGAAGGGCGGCCAGCTGATATGATCGCAGAAAATCTGACAGAAGCTTATAACGAATTCTGTTAGTTGCAAAAAATCCGAAATATTTGACCGCCCTGATTGAGTGTTAGGGCGGTTTTTTATTTTTGTGATATGCGTAAGATCCTGGCATATCCGCTAACTATCATCTACTTCCTCTTTTTCGGACTCACATTATTGATATTTCATCCCATTCAATGGATCTGCCTGAATATATTTGGATATCATGCTCATGCAAAAAGTGTCGGTCTGCTAAATTTGTGTTTGATGGGATCTACTCTCTTCCTCGGAACACGTTATCGCTATAGAACAGCAGAGGAATTACCTTCAGACCGACCTCTTATCCTTGTGGCTAACCACCAAAGCATGAATGATATCCCTCCACTTATCTGGTATATGAGAAGGCAGCATCCAAAATTTGTCAGTAAAAAAGAATTGGGAAAGGGAATTCCCAGTGTGTCCTATAATTTACGACATGGGGGCTCTGTTCTTATCGATAGGAAAGACAAAGAGCAATCGCTAAGAGAGATCCAGAAATTAGGTCGTTACATAGAAAAATATAAGCGCAGTGCCGTTATCTTCCCTGAAGGAACCCGAAGCAGGGACGGAGTGCCTAAAAAATTTCACACGGGCGGACTCAAAGCGCTAATGTCAGAATCTCCTTCGGCCTGGCTAGTGCCCATTAGCATAAACAATTCCTGGAAACTCCTCCGCTATGGCAAATTTCCTTACGGAATAGGGACTTTTATTACTATCGACGTGCATTCCCCTGTTCCTAATTCAACCGAAAAAAATAAAGTGCTGGCTGAAGTAGAAGCAGCTATTAAATCGGCAATACATAGCTATACATGAATGAAAAAGAGAAGATAGAGCAAACTAAGATCTTTGTAAAAAAGATCCTGTCAGAAGCCGAAAAAGGACATGACTGGTCGCACACAAAGAGAGTATATACCAATGCCTTGCTCATTTCTGAAAGTGAAACCGTAAATTCTTTTGTGGTTCAATTGGCCTCGCTGCTACATGATATTGCAGATTCTAAATTCCATAATGGAGATGAGGAAGTAGGTCCTCTTAAGGCCAGAGAATTTCTGCAATCCATTTCAGTTGATAAAGAGATTATTGTGCATGTTGAAAATATAATAAGATACATGTCATTTAAAAATAGTTTGGAAGAGCGGTCCGAGGCATTTTCATCCCCGGAACTAGAGGTGGTTCGCGATGCAGATCGTTTGGACGCCATTGGTGCCATTGGTATTGCCCGAACATTTCACTACGGGGGGTACAAGAACAGGTCTATGTACGATCCCAAAATTCCGCCTCAGGTAGATCAAAGTAAAGCAGCCTATAAGAAATCTGATGCGCCTACCATCAATCATTTTTACGAAAAACTGCTGTTGCTCAAGGATATGATGCATACCCCTACTGCCAAAAAAATAGCAGAAGAAAGGCATGAGTTCATGCTGATGTTCCTTGAACAATTCTATAAAGAATGGAAGGGTTAGATCTCACATGACCCCTTACCGAAGCAGTTCTTATGGGTAATCTGGCTATTAAATCCTTTCAATTAACCAGGTTAAAAAAACTTAAATGGGATGGTGAGGCCATGCGAATCACCAATTATGAAAAAGCCAATGATTGGGTGAAACGAGAATATCGCAAGGGTTGGTCATTAGAATAAGCTCAGTTGGCC
>JAHHLF010000294.1 GCA_018679315.1 Bacteroidia bacterium
CTACAGCTCATAAGATAAATTCACATTATGAATACACTACTTAAGCTACGTTTCCGTGTCCTTTCCTTGACATTCTCATGGATACTAGGTGCGGCATTGGCTTGCGCCCAAGACAGCGAATCCAATCCCATGCCGTACTTGCTACTTGGTCAAGGTGATCAACTCCCACGAGTAAAAGTAGGACTTGCGGCAGGCAACCCTCATTTAGTTGCAGCCTTGAAAGAAATCGTAGAAGACGCCGATGCCGCCCTTGAGCAACCTGTCGCCAACGTAGTTGATGAGGGAGCCCTACCGCCGAGTGGAGACCCACACGACTACTACAGCTATAGCCCTTATTGGTGGCCGAATCCTGATAATCCAGATGGCCCATACATTTGGCGCGACGGTGAAGTAAATCCTGATCGTAATACTTCTGACGTCTCGCGGATTGAAGCCATGGTTGATAGAGTCACGTCACTGGTACCTGCTTGGTATTTTACCGGAGACGAGCGCTACGCGGAAAGCGCTGTTGAGCAACTTCGTGCTTGGTTCCTCGATCCTGCAACGAAGATGAATCCCAATGTGCAGTTCGGCCAGAAACGCCGTGGTCACAATTATAATAGCCCATCGGGAGTCTTAGAGGCATGGCGTATGCGCTGGGTGATCGATTGCGCGATTTTACTGGAATCCTTTCCAGGATGGACAGAAGAAGACGCAAACGCATTGCGCAGTTGGTTTAGGCAATTCGCAACTTGGATGGTGGAAAGCCCTACAGGTATCGAAGAGTCCATGCAACCGAACAACCATGGTTCTTGGTATAACGCCCAACTCATTCTTTACGCGCTCTATGGCGAAAACGTCGATCTAGCACGCAAACAACTTGACGGCATGCCTGCACGCATATTTTCCCAAGTCTTCATCGATGGACGCCAACCGCAGGAGCTCATCCGCACTAGGTCGCTAAACTACAGCATTTACAATGCCCGGGCTCTAATTACTGTGGCCCGTCTTGGCCGCCATCTCGACTATGACCTCTTTGCTTATCGCAGTCTAGAAGGCCGGAGCATAAGGCTCGCAGTAGACTATATGACACCATTTTTATTTGGCGAGAAAGAATGGCCTATTATCCAACTTCGGCCCCTCAGTAGTGGAAGCGCTGCACAGCTATATTGGAATGCGGCAAAAGGTTTTCAGGATCGCGAATACTCAAATCTGTTGCGCAAACTGCCAGAATCCCCTCTTCCATCTTCTATAGTGCAATTACTCGATCCACTGCCGGAAGGCTGGTAAATCCTGCTTGTCCTACAAATTTAGGCCTAGTCCATATTCGGGTAAGCACATATGACGAAATGCCATGACAATAAAAAGTGAATTGGCATAATGAGGTTGACGAGCCTCCAGATAAATTGGCAAATAAACTTAATAGGAAAAATACTATGGCTAACAACGTGTATAATTAATTGCTTGGAATTTCCTAAATGGAAATTCACTCACAATTGCTATCTTTTATTTATAAACGGAAAATCACTACGCGGATTACCCGCAACAAATCATAAACGAACACGTTGTAGGTAATATTTTGTAACGTATTTTCTAATTCAGCTACCAATAGGTATGAAAAAATTAATTCTTATTAACGCAATAATCTGGGCAACATTAATTCTTGTTTCCGCGTATTTTTTCAAGGAGGATCCTAATTACTATTGGTTTTTTGGAATTCTGCTTGTCGGATTTACTTTTGTGAATAGCCTAATGGCGAAGCAGGAGAAGCAGAATGCAAAAACAAAATGTAGCTGAACTATTTTGATGTTCTAACTCCACACTCCTAAGGTTGTTTCTTAAACAACCTACAACAACGTGTATAGCCCACACTTCTGCCCTTACCCAAAAATTAATTATCTTAGAATCAAATAAATTTTTGTGTAACAATGGGTTGCGAATTATCAGCGCAGGCCATACACAATCACGTTAGGCACCATTAAAAAACTTATGAATAATAATAATTGGTCAAGAAGAAGATTCACCAAAGCAGTTATTTCTGCACAAGCACTCTTGGTTTCAGGAGCGTTAACGCTTCCAATAGC
>JAHHLF010000315.1 GCA_018679315.1 Bacteroidia bacterium
TAGAATATCGCGCCTTACCTGGATCACCAAATCCTGCAATTCCTGAATGTCGGGCATAGTACGGGCTATTTATTTGAAGCCAAAAGTAACGGCATTCTAAATCATCCACAACAGGAGTTATTACAATTTATTAACGAAAAGCGAAGGGTAAGAGAAGTCCTGCAAAGGGGTTTGTCCCTATTGAACTTTAATATTCCCTTAGGGACATAATGGGGTGTGGTTTCCTATATTTGCTACCGATTTCCAGTACTGTGAAATATACCCTAGAGAAAAAAGACAGTGCTTCCAAAGCACGTGCAGGTATCCTGAAATTACCACATGGGGATATGCCTACCCCTATGTTTATGCCGGTAGGAACAGCGGCCACGGTAAAAGGGGTGCATCAGAAAGAGCTGCGGGAAGAGATCCGGCCTCCTATCATTTTAGGGAATACCTATCATTTATATTTACGCCCGTCAGTGCCTATCCTCCAACAAGCAGGCGGACTTCACAAGTTCATGGGTTGGGAAGGAAATATCCTTACAGACAGCGGCGGATACCAGGTATACTCCTTATCGGCCAATCGGAAGATAAAAGAAGAAGGCGTAAAATTTAAGTCGCATATCGATGGGTCTTATCATGTATTTACGCCAGAAAATGTCATGGAGATCCAACGGGCCATTGGTGCCGATATCATCATGGCTTTTGACGAATGCACGCCATATCCCTGCGAATATGAATATGCCAAGCGCTCCATGGAAATGACTCATAGATGGTTGGATCGCTGCATAACGCATTTAGAAACACTCCCCGCACACTACGGCTTTGAACAGGCCTTTTTTCCTATAGTCCAAGGCAGTGTATATACAGATCTCAGGAAGGCATCCGCCGAATATGTTGCGGGAGTAGGGGCAGTAGGGAATGCCATAGGCGGACTATCAGTCGGGGAACCGGCAGAGGAAATGTACGCCATGTCTGAAGTGGTCTGTGACATTTTGCCGGAAGATAAGCCCAGGTACCTTATGGGTGTGGGCACGCCTATCAATATCCTGGAGAACATCGCTTTGGGAATTGATATGTTCGACTGTGTCATGCCCACGCGCAATGCCCGTAATGGAATGTTGTTTACGGCCGAAGGAACGATCAATATCAAAAATAAAAAGTGGGAAAACGATTTTGATCCTATTGATGAACAAGGCTATACCTTTGTAGATAGAGAGTATTCTCGTGGATACCTTCGGCATTTGTTCATGGCAAACGAATATCTGGGGAAACAGATCGCGACCATTCATAATTTAGGATTCTATCTTTGGTTGGTGCGAGAGGCCAGGGAGCGCATACTTAAGGGTGATTTTGCTGAATGGAAAAATAAAATGGTGAAGCAATTAAACAACAGGTTGTAAATGACCATTCTGGATAAGTACATATTAAAGCGCTACCTGGTGACCTTTGCCATGATGCTGTTGTTATTTATCCCTATCGGCATTATGCTGAACCTGGCAGAGCAAATAGGGCGGATGATAGACAATGAAGCACCGCTGGGAGAGATCGTGATGTACTATGTGAATTTCACTATCTATGTGGGGAGCCTTTTATTCCCGATCTTTCTTTTCCTTTCAATAATATTCTTCACTTCCAAACTAGCCAGTAATACAGAGATCGTTGCCATATTAAGTTCAGGTGTTTCCTTTGGTCGGTTTCTCAGACCTTATTGGATCGGGGCATCCATCATTGCTGTGATCATGTTCTTTCTGGCCATGTTTATCGTTCCCAGGTCTAGTGTTGGATTTAATGAATTCAAATTCAAGTATCTCAAAAAAGGTACAAAAGACAGGGTCACCAATAACATTTTCAACCAGCTTAATGAATCTGATTTTATTTATGTGAGCAACTTTGATCCCAATCGGCAAATTGGGTACAATTTTACCTTTGAACATTTTGGTCAAGAAGATAAACTGGATTACAAGATCTCGGCCGCTAATATTCGCTGGATGCCTGAGGATAGCCTATACAGACTAACTTCCTACACCAAGCGGAAGCTAAGGGGTGATACGGAAGTGATCGAGACGAAGCGCAGGTTGGATACCTTATTTAACTTCAGGATCAATGACCTTACACCCGTATCATATATTGCAGAAACCAAGGATCTTTTTCAATTGAACAAGTTTATAGAGGATCAGAAACGGAAAGGGGCATCCAATATCAATACGTATGTACTGGTGAGTTACAGAAGGTGGGCCTTACCAATTGCTGCCTTTATATTAACGATCATCGGTGTTTCGGTATCTTCCGTCAAAAGGCGGGGCGGTATGGGCGTTAACCTGGCCTTTGGGATTGGAGTCGCCTTTCTTTATATTTTTTTCGATAAGGTTTTTGGAACACTGGCAGAACAGTCGGGATTCTCTCCTCTTTTGGCTGTAGTCCTGCCCAATATCCTCTTTGGTATCTTTGCTATTTACCTATTGCAAAATGCCAAACGCTAAGCTTAGCAATTATTTTCACCTCCATCTTATCATTTTTATCTGGGGCTTTACGGCCATCCTGGGTAAGCTCATTAGCCTTGATGCTATACCCTTGGTATGGGCCCGAATGCTCTTTGCCGTGCTTTTTATCCTCGGATTTATGTGGGTGCGTAAGTATTCATTCAGGATCTCTAAACGCATAAGGTTTATGCTTGTCCTCGGCGGTATAGCGATCGCGCTGCACTGGATCACCTTCTTCCATGCGATAAAAGTGGCCAACGTATCCATTACCCTGGCAACAATGGCCTCAGGCGCACTTTTTACAGCCATCCTCGAACCTATCTGGTATAAGCGGAAATTTATTGGTTATGAACTCATCTTTGGCCTGTTAGTTATTTTGGGATTGGCCATAATTTTTCAGGTCAATTCTGAATATAAACTCGGATTTTGGCTGGGCTTATTGTCAACCTTTTTCGGCGCGATCTTCACCCTGATCAATGGGCAGTTAGTTATGGAAGAGCGGCCCACTACAATTACTTTTTATGAACTCTTGGTCGGCGCGATCTGTGTCAGCTTTTACGGATTTTTCGCAACTGATCTGCTGGCGCCCTTTAAAACACTACCCCTGTCTGATTGGTTTTATTTGGGGATCCTGGTAACTGTATGTACGGCCTATGCTTTTATTGCATCGGTAAAGGTCATGCGATACATTCGTCCGTTTACAGTAATGCTCACGGTAAACCTGGAGCCGGTATATGGCATTATACTGGCATACTTCATTTTTGGGGATGATGAAAAGATGCACCCCAATTTCTATCTGGGGGCCTTGATAATCC
>JAHHLF010000092.1 GCA_018679315.1 Bacteroidia bacterium
ATTTTTAAGTCCATAGTATAACCAATCTATCTTCTATGGCGTTAGATCCTAACGATCAACCTGGCCGGCCTGTTGCGAAGTTCGAATCCATGCTCAAAACTGATGACGTCTATTTCTTCGATGCCGATGATTTCGAAGACATAATTCATCATTATCTGAACCATGGAAAAATATCCCTGGCTAAGAAAGCTATCAAGATTGGACTCACCCAACATACTGCCTCTGTGGAATTAAAACTCCTGTATGCAGAGGTGTTGATCTTTGAGAACAAATTTGACATGGCAGAGCGTCTTTTAGATGCACTGCAGGAGATCCATAAATCCCAGGAGGAGATCTACATTCAGCGGGCGAGTATCTTCTCAAAGAAAGATGATCACGCAGCAGCCATCCATATGTTGGAACAGGCGTTGGCTATCACAAGTGAATGCTATGATGTCTATTCCCTGCTCGGCATGGAATATTTGTTCCTGGATGACTATCAAAATGCCAAGGCGAATTTTATGAAGTGCCTTTCTTTTGATGAGCATGATTACGCCTCACTTTACAATGTGATCTACTGCTTTGAATTTTTGGAAGATTACGACGGGGCCATTCAATACCTGAATGCCTACCTAGATCGCAATCCGTATTGCCAGGTGGCATGGCACCAGTTAGGAAAGCAATTCTTTATTAAAGAAATGTATACCGATGCCCTGGGTGCATTTGATTTTGCGATCATAGCTGATGATTCGTTTATCGGCGCCTACTTTGAGAAAGGCAAGGTATTGGAAAAGTTGGGTCGCTATGAAGAGGCGATCGAAAACTACGAAACTACCATCAAAATAGAAGATCCGACCTCACATGCATATCTGCGGATCGGGAAATGCTACGAAAAGCTAAAGAATACAGAGCTCGCTAAATTCTATTATTATCAGACCATACATGAAGATCCGCTTTTGGACAAAGGCTGGGTGGCCATAACGGACTTCTATGTTTCCAAAAAGAATTTTGATAAAGCTTTGAGCTATATCAATAAGGCAATTAATATCGACGGAGATAATCCGGGATACTGGAAGAAATGCGCCTTTATCCATATGGAGTTAGGTAATCTGGTGGAAGCCGATTACGCCTTTAAGAAATTGGTAGAGTTGGGCAATTATGAACTCGATACCTGGGTATATTGGGCCTGTGTAGTGGGCAAGAATATGGAAGCCGAAGTGGCCCTTGAGATATTGAAGCAAGGAAAAGAATTTTATCCGGAAAACTCCCTCCTGGATTACATCTTTGCGGCAGTCCACCTTCAAAGAAGGGATAAGACTACTGCCCGGGAATATTTAATTCGGGCCTATAGTAATAAGCCGAAAGAGATCGAAGTCCTGAAGCTCAATTTCCCTAATTGCTACTATTCCAACTGGACACAAAACATTCTCTCTGAAATCAAAAAAGCTCCAGAATAAAGAAGTACTTTTGTTTTTTTTGAAGCTATGGCAGGTCGTACGCTCGTACAATACGCCCTCATTGCACTAAAAGGTATGGCAATGGGAGCTGCAGATGTGGTCCCCGGAGTATCCGGAGGTACCATTGCTTTTATTTCCGGCATTTACGAAGAACTCATCGAATCCATTAATGGAATTAATGGCTCCCTTATACAGGAGTGGCGCCAGAATGGGATCACTTCTTTTTGGAAAAAAGCCAATGGCAATTTTCTACTTGCTCTTTTTAGTGGCATTGCTATTAGTGTATTTACACTGGCACGTCTGATTAGCTGGTTATTGGAAAACCATCCCATCATGGTTTGGTCGTTCTTTTTTGGCCTCGTCCTTGCCAGTGTTATATATGTAGGGCGGGCTATAAAACAATGGAATTTTGGGGCTGTTTTCTTCCTTATTCTTGGCGCAGGTATTGCATTTATAGTCACGCGTTTGCCTGTCATGTCAGATTCTGCTTCCATGCCCTACGTATTCCTCTCCGGAGCCCTGGCCGTCTGTGCTATGATCCTTCCTGGAATTTCCGGGGCTTTTATCCTGGTCTTACTCGGGTCCTACAAATTTCTTTTAGATGCCGTAAACCAACGGGATGTACAAACCCTATTGGTAGCTGCAGTCGGCGCTGTTGTAGGCTTGCTTTCATTTGCGCGATTACTAAAGTGGATGTTTGCCAATTTCCGAAATATCACGCTCGCCCTGCTAACGGGCTTTATCCTGGGATCCTTAAATAAGATATGGCCGTGGAAAGAAGTGAGAGAAGTCAAGGAGATCGGAGATAAAATAATTGCTATAAGTGAAGAAAGCGTCTTACCGGCCAGCTTTGATGGAGATCCTCAATTGAGCTGGGCACTTATCTTAGCCATTTTCGGATTTGCGCTTATCTTTATTCTTGAAAAGACAGCCTCAAAAAAAGAGCAGAAATAACATGCATCAACCCAGGAGCTTATTAGACAGGATCTTCCTGATCATCAAGGGTCTAGGTATGGGTGCCGCCAATAAAGTACCCGGTGTATCCGGGGGTATCGTAGCATTTGTGGTCGGGTTTTACGAAGAATTTATTTATTCCCTTCAAAAGATAAACTGGAAGGCCATGAAGCTATTGTTCAATGGCCGCTTTCGGAGCTTTTACCGATATATTAACGGACAATTTTTAGGCTTGCTCATCTTTGGTATGCTGGTAAGCTATTTTAGTGTATCTAAAATATTAGACTACTTCCTGGAAGTGAGAGAACTATACGTCTGGTCTGCATTTTTCGGGATGATCATTGGCTCCATCATTTATATCGGCAAGGATTTTGGGCATTGGAACAAGCGTACGATACCAGCGGGCATTATAGGTTTTCTGATCGGTATCTCCATCAGTTTTTTGAGTCCCGCAAAAGAGAATGACAACTTACTTTTTATTTTTCTTTGCGGAATCATAAGCGTGTCAGGCATGACATTACCAGGCTTATCGGGGTCCTTCATTTTGATCTTACTGGGAAATTATGTGCTGCTTCTAGTGGACTCGGTCAATGCCTTATATGACACTATGTCTGAAGTATTTCGGGGTGATCTGAGTT
>JAHHLF010000247.1 GCA_018679315.1 Bacteroidia bacterium
AGAATATATATCGGAAATCCCCGACCCCGTTACAGATTACGTTGGAATCATTTGACCAAATGATAAAAAGAAGTAACTTTGCCATCGCCTAAATCATGGTGGTTGTCCGCCTTCGCATCTGGAGATGCTTCGGCGGATGAATTGTCGTGAAGAGGAACTAAAAAATGGTGGTTGTAGCTCAGCTGGTTAGAGCGCTGGATTGTGGTTCCAGAGGTCGCCGGTTCGAAACCGGTCTTCCACCCTACTGACGCTCCCTACGGTCGGTCAGCATGGCTGGCCGAAGGGATAGCGGAAGAAGCACTGATATGTGCGCCACGCGAGCATCGTCAGTGCTACATCCCTCCTTATCTGCAATTAAATTTCCTTGTATTTGTATTCTATTAGGCAAGTATGCCTTGTTTCACCTATATATTGTTTTCTACCAGGCTAAACTTATTTTATGTGGGGGTTACCAATAATATCGAAAAAAGGTTAATAGAGCATAACAAATTTGCATCCTGTTTCACATCTACAGGAGTCCCATGGACTTTGTTGTGGTCTACATCAAAAACAGATAGAAAGTCTGCTGAACGCCTTGAGAGTAGACTAAAAAATCTCACACGGAAACGGAAAATTGAGTTTATGATCAAATACAAAGATGGTATATCTCAGGAACTTTCTATAAAAATTCTGAACCAATTGATGTAAATAAAAAGTCCTTCCAAGTGGAAGGACTTTTTAATTTCATTATTACCTGAATCCTACTTGGCCATCGTATCAATGGTTACCCGATTATCTCTGTTTGCTACTTCCCAGGCCGTATGGAAGATCAGTTGAGCCCTATTTTTTAGAAGATCAAAGTTGATCTTATCCACTGTGTCACTTGGTCTGTGGTAGTCATCGTGAGTTCCATTGAAATAGAAAATGATAGGAATGTTGTTCTTAGCAAAATTGTAATGATCGCTCCTGTAATAAAATCGGTTGGGATCATTTTCATCATTGTATTTATAATCCAACTCTATATTGGTATATTTTGCATTAACGGTTTCTGAAAGTGTATGCAATTCCTGACTTAATTTATCGGAACCGATCAGATAGACATAATTGCGATTTCCCTGGCGTTTGGGATCAATCCGACCGATCATATCAATATTTAAATTGGCCACAGTATTTGCCAGAGGGAATATGGGATCATAATCAGTATAATATTGAGAACCTAATAAACCTTTTTCTTCCCCTGTGACATGCAGAAAGACGACAGACCTTTTAGGGCCTTGTCCATTCTTAGCTGCTTCTTTAAAAGCTTCAGCGATCTCTAACATAGCTACTGTTCCGGAGCCGTCATCATCTGCGCCATTATTTATATTCCCGTCGGCATTTACGCCAATATGATCCAGATGAGAGGAAATAACCACATACTCTTCCGGTTTTTCACTTCCTTTTATAAATGAAACAACATTCTCAGTATCAATAACTTCGTTATCTGATTTTAAACTAAAACTTATAGGTATATCGAGTACTTCACCTGCAGAGGCAGTTTCAATATTCGGGTATACTTTTTTAGCTAGATCTGTATTCATTAGGATCATGATGGTGTCGTCATCTTCAGACTTGACCTGCATTTGACCCCGGTCATTTGCGCGCATATAATTATAATATCCTTCAAACCTCGGATAGTTCACCGGATCATAGTAAAATATTGCAGAAGCACCTTGCTCTTTTGCGATCTCAGCTTTTTTGCCAATAGCCTCACTCATATTACTCCAAACCGAAGTTTCTTCTGTCCCACTTATAATGTAAGTGCCGTCTGCATTTTTTGGCTCCCCGGCCCTCATCATGACAACTTTGTCCTTTACATCAAGGTTGGAATAGTCGGAATACCCTTCTGTGTCAATTCCGTATCCGGCAAAGACGAGTCCCTGGTGCGAGCTCTCAGATCGTGAAAAAGTGACGAAATCTGATCCTATCGAATAGGTAGTATTATTGATGTTTACCTTTCCATTAGGGAGTTTTGTAAGCTCCAGAGGGACTTTCTGAAAATAATCACCGTCAGATTTGGCAGCAGGAATTTCCAATGTCTCGTAAGCAGCTTTAATATAATCCACTGCCAGTTTTTGACCCGGTGTTCCGGTCTCGCGACCAGCATATTCGTCTGAGGCATATACTTCCAAATGTTCACGGAGTTCCTCTTCGGTTATTGTCATTGCAAATGCCGATGCATCCTGAATTGCTTCAGGTTGGCTGGGAATATCAGCGACGGGCTTTTGTGAAGAAGTACAGGCAAAGGCCAGTCCGAGCAATACGTAAGTCATCTTTTTCATAATCAACATCTACTTATTGAAATTCCCCAAAAATACACAAAAGAAACTGAACATTTTTGTATGATATACAAGCCTCTAGCACCTGCATGAATCTACTCCTTAAAAAGTTGTATTTTGTAACATATCAACCAATATCTATGAAGACTCCTTTTTTCTGCCTAGGTCTCTGCGCCTTCCTCTTTTTTGCATGTACTTCCGTCGAAGAGGAAGCTCAATTGGCCGACTTGATCCAGGCGTATGAAGACTATGAAGCCTATGATGATGAAACCTATCCTTTGGGCTTACCTACACGAGAACGTTACAAAAAAACAGCTGAATTCGCGGATAGTTTATTGCAGGAAGTAAAAGCACTTAACCCCGATGAACTTGAAGAATCAGAGGCTATATCGGCACAGCTGCTTGCCTTCGTACTTCAGGATCGAATAGACTATTACTCATATGAACGATTCCTCAATCCCTTACTTTCCGACTCTGGTTTTCATGTCAGCTGGCCTTATATGGTCCGGCCGATTACAAATTATGAGCAGGCAAAGAAATACCTGAAGAAACTAAATGCCTTGCCGGCCTATGTAGATCATCAATTGGTAAATATTCGGGAAGGACTCAAGAAAGGAGTCTCACAACCCAAGGTGATATTTAAAGGATATGAATCCACCTATGAGGATCATATCGTATCGGATATTGAAGAGAGTTATTTCTATTCTCCTTTTAAAAATCTTCCTGAAACCCTTACCGGTCTTCAGAAGGATTCTGTCTTAACTGCGGCTGAAGAAGTAATTAAAAACAAAGTGATCCCTCAATACGAGCGAATCAAGATATTTTTTGAAGAAGAGTATTTCCCTGTGACAAGAACTAGTATTGGCGTAAGTGAAACCCCGGGAGGCCAGGATTACTATCAGAATCGCATAAATTTCTACACAACAAGTGATAAATATACTGCCGATGATATCCACCAAATTGGATTGAGCGAGGTGGCACGGATCCGTGCAGCCATGAAAGAGATCATCGACGAAGTTGAATTTGATGGAAGCTTTGATGACTTCCTGGCATTTCTAAGGACCGATCCTCAGTTTTATGCGAAAACTCCGGAAGAACTATTGATGATCGCCAGAGATATGGCCAAACGCGCTGATGAACAATTGCCCAGGTTCTTTAAAACCTTGCCCAGGCAGCCCTATGGAGTGGCTCCGGTACCTGCTTCCATCGCACCTAAATACACCGGCGGGAGATACGTAGGCTCTGAATCCGGCGGCACTGATCCTGGCTATTATTGGGTGAACACCTATGACCTGCCAAGCAGACCCTTGTATACGCTACCATCACTTACGGTCCATGAAGCGGTTCCCGGACATCACCTCCAGGGTGCGCTAAACCAGGAATTAGGTGATAGCATACCGCAATTCAGGAAGGATCTCTACTTATCGGCCTATGGAGAAGGATGGGGCCTGTATACCGAATTCCTGGCGGAAGAAATGGGGATGTATACTACCCCATATGAACATTTTGGGAAGCTAACCTATGAAATGTGGCGAGCGGCCCGACTAGTTGTAGATACCGGGATACATGCCAAGGGGTGGACCCGGGATCAGGTCGTAGATTTTATGGCCTCTAATACGGCGCTCTCACTTCACGAGATCAATACGGAAACAGATAGGTATATCTCATGGCCCGGCCAGGCGTTGTCCTATAAGATCGGGGAATTAAAGATCAGGGAACTTCGGAAAAAAGCCAAAGAAGAGTTGGGTGCCGACTTTGATATCCGTGAGTTTCATGAAGTGATCCTGGGGCAGGGGACTGTGACGTTGGATCTTCTTGAAAAACGCGTCAACCAATATATTCTTATAAATAAAAAAATAGAAGATGGATAGAATTCTACTCAGTCGACTAAAAACAACTATGATTTAACAGCTATCAATATTTACCTTTCTCTGCTTAAGTCCACGGAGACACTGCAAAGTTAAACGTTGAGCTTATCTTAAATCTTGGGATTAGAAGTATCGGTTAAGAGGCATTTTTCTTTTTAAATAAATAATATATCGGTATCCCTGTTAATATAGTGCCTATAGCCACAGATGATTCAAAAGGCCTTTCCATGAAGGCAAGGACCAATATAAATAATGAAGCGCTTATGAATACAAGCTGTGCCCAAGGATATCCGGGAAATCTTTTAGCTGTAACCTGCTGCTTTCTCAAGCGAAAAACGCCGTAAACGGCCAGAATGGGAAATACTCCCAGCGCAAAGCCCATAAATGTCAGGATCTGATCAAATGTTCCGGAAAGAACCAGAATAGTCGCAATAAGAGCCTGGATCCCTATAGCATTAGCCGGAACATTGTGCTTTTTATGCATACGGCCCACAAATCCGAAGAACAATCCATCTTTGGCCATTGCATAGTATACTCTTGGGCCAATTATAATAAACGCGCTTAGAGAGGAAAACAAGGCAAATGCGATCAGCAATGAGATCAGAATGTTTACATTTCCGCCAAAGAGATGTTCAACAGCCAGACCACCAATAGCAATGACACCTCTCATTTCATCTGCTGGAATGGCATATACAAAAAGGGCATTTAAAAGCAGGTATAGCAGAATGACAATGCCAGTACCAAGAAAGAGCGAAGTGGGCAAATTTTTTACCGGATTACGTATTTCTGAGCCGATATAGGTCGCCGCATTCCAACCACTATAAGCGAACATGATCCACATAAGGGCCAGACCGTACGTCTTAATGCCCGTCGAAGGCAATGCTGTGGAGGCAGCTACATTGAAATGAGAAGTATCCCCTGATCCAAAGAAAAAACCCAGTGCGATTAATCCTATGATCAAGACTACTTTAAGCAGGGTTAGCACATTTTGAACCCTTGCACCCATGGAGAGGCCCCTGGAATGGATCCATGAAAAAATTAGGATCACCCCAATGGCAAGCAGCTTGTTAAAAGTAGTGACCGATAAACCCACCCATTCTGGTAGCAGGGGATAGGCATTTAAAAAGTATTCACTAAATCCCATTGCTGAAGCAGCAATCGGAGCAGAGAAACCAACCATAAAAGAAACCCAGCCACTCAGAAACCCCGTAAGCGGACTGAACAATCTGGAAAGAAAAGCATATTCACCTCCGGCCATTGGCATGGCTGCACCCAGTTCACCATAACTTAAGGCTCCTAAAAAAGCCAGACAGCCTCCAACAAACCAAAGCAGCAACATGATCCATGGGTCTTTTAGATCTCCCATTAGCAAACCAGAAGTCGTGAAAATACCCACCCCGATCATATTGGCTACTACGATATTGGTAACTGCAAACAATCCGAGTTGGCGCCTGGGGTCCCTTGAAGATGATTGATTCAAAGCCATTTAGTTTTTATAACTGATCGCTAGTCCACCGCCACTATTATCAACTGTTGTAGTGTAATCCGATAATCCTTTCACATAGCTAAGGTACTCCAGAGTGCCAACCATGCCCCTTCGTCCATGGCTTTCGGGTCGCACATTATGGGCAGTAAAACATCCGCCACTCATTAGTATGGGAGATAGGTCCTTAAAATATTGTGTATACCAGTCTTTGTCTGCATCACTAAAAACGAAATCCAGGGGTCCTTTCAATTCTTTAACAAGGGTGTGAGCATCCGCCAAACGGGCATCAATGAATTCGGAAACGCCTGCTTCCTCAAAGTTGGCCAGGGCTTCGCGATATCGATCTTCTTGAACTTCTATGGTGATCAATTTTCCACCGGTCTTACTAAATGCCCAAGCTATCCAAATGGCAGAATGCCCGGTAGAAGTTCCGATCTCTACTCCGTTGGTATAGCCATTTTGAAGAATAATATCATACAGGAGTTTCCCATCGGAATACGGGATATTCAGATCACGCCAGCGGTTTCTGTTCTTGTTCAGGAAATTTTGAACTTTAACATCCAATTCAGTTTGCTCAAGGATATTTTGAGATTGCATAGAGGGAATCCCGACGAGAATGATCAGGCAGGTAAGGAAGATATTTTTCATATTCCAGCATTATTAGATCGGAAGTCTTTTCCGAATTGATCAAAAGCGGGGAAACATATGAAGATAAAAAAAGGGGATGTAAGAACATAGCCCCTTTTTCAGTTATACTCAGATACCTTGTAAAACCTAATTCGGATAAAACGAAAAAGCCACGCAATGACGTGGCTTTTTAATTATACATCTATTTATTGTTGTGCCATCTCGAGATTTATAGTAAGGTCAACTTCCTCACCTACTGGAAAGGGTTTGCTACCAATACCAAAATCCTTGCGATTTACCGTGCCTTTGAGTTTCAGGCCGGCCTTTAACTTTTGGCTGCGCTGATCAGTTATAACTCCATTTAATCTACCATCCAGAGTCACCGGTTTGGTCGTCCCATGCATTGTCAGGTCTCCTGTAAGCGAAAAGGAATTATCGCCCGTTTGCTCATATGAGGTGGTTGCAAATGAGATTGTCGGATGGGTCTCTGCAGCAAAGAAATCATCACTGCGAAGATGATTATCACGGCGTTCGTTATGTGTATTGATACTTGTCGTTTGGATTGTTACCGTAAATTTGGGCTCGTCGAAAGATTCATCAGCAACAGCTTCAATGTCAAAATCATTAAAGGTGCCGGTTACTTCAGATATCATCAAATGGGATATGTCGAACCGAATACTGGAATGGGCCTTATCTACTTTCCATGTAGACTGGCCAACAGCGGTAAAAGCCATCAGACCTAAGGAAAAAGCAATTAATTTTTTCATAACACTTCTTATTGAGTTGTTTGTAAATATTTCAAGTAAAATCTAAAAATTTATGGGTCGAATGTACCTAATATCTTTACGTCCAAAAAACATTTTATGCTACCTTTAAGAATCTTGACTTAAATAATATCAAAATGAAATACGTATGCGCATTTTTGTTCATTAGCATTACCTCATCACTAGTAGCCCAAAGAAATTTCGACGGAGTGGAGATCACCTCAGAACAACTCACGGATAATATCTATGTATTATATGGCGCCGGAGGTAATATGGGTTTGGCAATAGGGGAGGAATACGCCTATCTGATCGATGATCAGTTTGCCCCGCTATCCGAGAAAATACAGTCGGCCATTGCCCAGATCACAGACAAGCCGGTGCGCTTTTTGGTGAATACCCATTGGCATGGCGACCATGTTGGCGGGAATAGGAATTTTGCAGAGTCTGGGGCTATTATCCTGGCTAATGATAATGTGCGCAAAAGAATGTCAACTCCCCAGGAGCGAAGAGGGCAAATGACAACCCCCTGGCCACACAAGGCTCTCCCTCAAATCACCTTCACCGAAGCGATCACGCTGCATTTAAATGAAAGTCAGAGTATGCATGTCATGCATGTAAACGACTCACATACAGACGGAGATTCTTATATCTATTTTCCGGAGAGTAACGTGATCCATATGGGGGATAATTTTCCTGATGGCTATCCGTATATCGATTTGGGATCAGGTGGAAATGTAGACGGGCTCATACAAAACCTCAGCATGGCACTCGCCATGGTGGATGAGGATACGCAGATCATTCGCGGACATGGGAAGGTGGCGAATAAGACACATCTTCAAGAATTCCATAACATTGTCAAGACGCTGAGAGATCGGGTGTCTGCTGCTATAGACAATGGGAAATCCCTGGAGGAAGCACTCGCAATGGGATTGTCCAAAGAATGGGATGATGACTATGGCCAAGGCTTTATCGATGGTTCGGAGGTTATTACTGCTATATACAAAAGCTTAAAAAGCGACTAAATTACCCCAATTTAGGCGGATAGCTGCGGGTTATATTCAAGGTGCCGGCATTTGCCTAATACGGCTAAATAGTTTTCCCAGGGAAGCTGTTTTTCTCACGAATTCTTACTATTTTTACTGTATCAATATAAAAAACATCGTTTTACTATATGAAACGATCGATACAGGAACTCGGACAAAATCTTGACCAGGCAGCAGATGCAGCTACTGTTACACAACAAATAAGTCTTAGCCAGGACATAAGCCTAAAAGAAGCTTATAAAATTCAGGAAGTTTCCATAGACCAACGTTTGAAACGAGGTGAAGTACTGACCGGTTATAAACTGGGCTTTACGAGCAAAGCCAAGATGGAACAAATGGGTGTGCACGACCTCATTTGGGGCAGATTAACTGATAAAATGCACTATAAAAATGGCGGCAACCTGAATAGTGCGCAATTTATCCATCCACGTGTGGAACCCGAAATCGCCTTTTTGATCGGAAAGACCATAGACCATCAATTGGTTTTGGAAGAGGCCACAGAGTATCTCGATGGAGTAGCAGCAGCTTTAGAAGTGATCGATTCCCGATATGAAAATTTTAAGTTTTCACTGGAAGATGTCATTGCCGACAATTGTTCTTCGGCTGCCTATGTAATTGGTGAGTGGCACCCGCCTGCTACTACCGTAGAAGATTTGAACATCAGCCTAAGTATAAATAATGAAGTTAGTCAGTCCGGTAATTCAAACGCCATACTAGATAATCCTATGGAATCTTTGATAGCCATATCCAGGATCCTCAGCGAACAAGGAATAGCAATTGAGCCGGGAATGGTTATACTGGCAGGAGCTGCAACCCCGGCTTCATTCATCCATCCGGGAGATCAGATCAATAGTACTTTTGAGGGACTTGGTGAGGTGAGCCTAAACGTAGTACAAAACACCGATAATAATATTAAATGAAGGAGTTAAAGAATTCGGTTCAAAAGACATTTGCCCTCATGGAGTATTTTACTCCGCAGAAACCTGAGTGGGGCGTTACCGAATTGGCCAAAGAAATTGGTTCCAACAAAAGCACGGTATTTCGCTTTTTGGCACAAATGCATACGATCGGGATCCTTGACAAGAACGATGAAAACGAAAAATACAGACTCGGACTCAAATTATTTGAATTGGGGAATAGGGTGGAGCTAAGGACAGCCCTTGTCGAAAAGACACATCCGGTGCTCGAAACTGTTGCAAAACGCATTACAGAGACCGTGCACATTGCCGTACTGAAAGATCACCAGGTATTTTATATTGACAAAGTGGAAAGTCCACAGGGGCTAAAGATCAGTAGTCAAATTGGGAGCTCCTTACCTGCATATGCCACATCATTAGGGAAAGTACTGTTAGCTTTCTTGCCGGAAGACCAACAGAAAAGGTCCCTGGACCACTTATATGATGAATTGGGCGCTATTGCCTTAACCGGGAATACGATCACAGATAAGTCCCAAATGATAAAGGAACTCGCATTGATCAGAAAAAGAGAATACGCAATAGATCGGGAGGAATTCGAAGTCGGCTTGATCTGTGTAGCCATTCCTATTTTTAACCAAAACCAGCAAGTAGTGGCAAGTCTTAGTGCTTCGGGTCCAGCCAACCGGTTTAACGAAGACGAGGTTAAAAATTATGTTGCCATATTAAAAGAAGGCGCTAGCGCTATTCAAGATAAAATTGGAAACTTCAAGCTTACATAGCATGGATAAAAAAGGAGAAGGAAAATATACAACTATTCATTACCACAACTATTTGGGACTGGATGCCATTTTAAACAGTCAGGAATTAAGGAGTGAAAAGATGGGCAAACCGGCCCATGAGGAAATGCTCTTTATTATTACACACCAGGCCTATGAGCTTTGGTTTAAGCAGATAATCCATGAAGTTGAGTCTGTAGTGCAATTGTTCTCCAAGGGTCAGATAGACGAACGTAGCCTGGGCACGGCAATTGCACGTCTGGATAGGGTAGAACGCATACTGGAATTACTGATAGGCCAAATTGGTATTATGGAGTCTATGACCCCGCTGGACTTTCTGGATTTCAGGGAATATCTTTTCCCGGCATCCGGATTTCAGAGCTTTCAATTCAGGGCTGTAGAGTCCTTGTTAGGCTTACCGGAAGAAGAACGCATCACCTATCACAGTCAAAAATACAGTTCTGTATTCCCTGAAGCTCAGCAAAAAATGCTATCAAAGATCTATAAGAATGGAACCTTGTTTGACTGGGTCAATGAATGGTTAGAACGTACGCCATTTCTGGAATTAGAAGGCTTTGATTTTATTTCTAAATACAAGGAAGCTGTCCAGAAGATGCTGAATAAGGAATATGCGGCGATAAAAGAATCGGACTACCTGTCTGACAAAGAAAAAGAGAAAAGAACGGAAATGGTAGGGGGCACAGACACCTATTTTAAAGCCATTTTAAGCGAAGAGAACCACAAAGAGTTGATGAAGGAAGGGAAGAAGCGTTTGAGTTATAAGGCAACGATAGCAGCCCTTTTCATCAATCTGTATCGGGACGAACCTATTCTTCAGCTGCCCTTTCAACTCCTGACCAATCTGGTAGATATTGACGATCTGATGACTAGCTGGCGCTATCGTCATGCACAGATGGTACTGCGGATGATCGGGAATAAAATTGGAACTGGCGGATCATCGGGTCATGAGTATTTAGCCGAAACCGCCCGGCAACATAAGATCTTTTCAGATTTCCACACGATTTCAACTTTGTTGATACCGCGTTCTGAATTACCTGAATTACCATTGAATATCAGGCAGAAACTTAGTTTTTACTTTTCAAATATTGAATCGTAGTAAATGTATATAGGCTATTTTAATTGTATAAAGACGATTACGAAATGAAGCAACTCAGAATAAATGGGCATTCACACCTTCTTCCTTACCCGGAGCAGATCCCTTCCTATCTTAAGGAAAAAGAGATTTTCTGGATAGACGAAGACAGGAAGCATATGCTTCAAAAAAACTGGAAACGCCCTGTTACCGATTCAAGTTTTTTTCTGGATGAAAAACTGGAATGGATGGAACGCAATAATATTGACCATGCTGTGGTATTGAACTTATCCCAGCTATATGGAAACGGATTGCGAATAAGGGATATGAAATATGCGCTGCGTTTTCAAAATGATTTTAATGCACAGGTACAGCATGACCACCCGACGAAGTTTACCTGTGGTTTTGTTGTACATGCCGGCTTTATTGACGGGGCTTGTTGGGAAATAGAACGTTGCGTGGAGGAATTGGGATTAAGAGTCCTTTGTTTGCCAACGCATTATATGGATTCTATAGGGACTTGGAGAGGTATTTTTGATGAAGAAACAGCTCCAATCCTTGAATTGGCCAACAAGTATAAATTGGCCGTAGAGATCCATCCCTATGATGGTGAAAAATTTATCAGCCTGGAAAATACAGCCTGGCGTTTTCACCTGATCTGGATGTTGGCCCAATGCGCCGATGCCTGCCATTTTTATACGCTGTACGGACTCTATGACAAGTATCCTGATATCCGGGTTTGTTTTGCCCATGGAGGTCAGTTAAATCACCTGAACATTGGACGCCGTACACAGGGATTCGACGGCAGGCCTGATTTGTTCGAAGGTATGTCCAGGCCAAGGAAAGCTATCGGACACCCGAATATCTATTTTGATACCCTGGTTCATGATACCATATCCCTTGAATTAATGGTGCGCAGGCAGGGCAGTACAGATCAGATCCTTGTTGGCCTGGATGACCCATATCCCCTGGGTGAAATGGAAAGCAAAGCACAATCTTCTTACCCTGGGAAACTACTGGACCTGGCGGTTGAGGAAGGCATAATAACGGATAAACAACAAAATGAGATGTGGTTGGAGAATGTCGTCAGATGGA
Organism: Bacteroidia bacterium; assembly: GCA_018679315.1. Classification (GTDB taxonomy): domain Bacteria; phylum Bacteroidota; class Bacteroidia; order Flavobacteriales; family Flavobacteriaceae; genus HDS-28. The sequence continues at coordinate 11,967 of JAHHLF010000247.1, forward strand.
TCTGTGGAGAGGAGCAGGAAAAGTTTATGAGTCGGATATTAGAAAAAAGCAGCGTTTAATGGTAGTAAAGGAATATGAAGCGGATCTGGACTATGCCCGACTAATGGATGAACAAGATCCATTAAAGGAATATCGTTCCAAGTACCATCTGCCCACACAGTCCAATGGGGAGCCATTTATTTATCTCTGTGGAAATTCCTTGGGATTACAACCCAAATCCACAAAGAAGAATGTCGAACAGGAACTAATAGATTGGCAGAACCTGGGTGTAGAAGGGCATCTTCACGCTAAAAATCCGTGGCTACCATATCATCAATTCTTGACAAAAGCGATGGCCAGGGTTGTGGGGGCCAAACCGGCCGAAGTGGTCGTAATGAATACACTTACGGTCAATTTGCATTTTATGATGGTCTCTTTTTACCAGCCAAAAGGGAAAAGAAAAAAGATACTCATTGAGGCAGATGCATTTCCTTCTGACCGATATGCGTCTCAATCCCAAATACGATTTCACGGGTTTTCCCCGGACGAATGTCTTATTGAATTAAAGGCCAGGGAAGGTGAAGTTTGCCTTCGTGAAGAAGATATTGCAGAGATCATAGAATCTCAGGGCGATGAGATCGCACTCATTCTATTGGGTAATACGAATTACTACACCGGCCAGTATTTCAATATGAAAGAAATTACCCGGCTGGGACATGCCAAAGGATGTAAGGTTGGTTTTGATTGTGCTCATGGAGTGGGGAACCTCCTTTTGAATCTGCATGATTCTGGATGTGATTTTGCCGTCTGGTGCAACTATAAATACCTGAATGCAGGACCGGGAGGCTTGGGGGGCGCCTTTATTCACGAACGCCACTTGATGAACAAAGAACTGCCACGTTTTGAAGGGTGGTGGGGACACAACAAAAAGACGCGCTTTCAAATGAGGGAGGACTTCGACCCGATCCCAACCGCAGAAGCCTGGCAAGTGAGCAATCCGCCTATCCTGGCAATGGTTTCGGCCTGGTCTTCCCTACAATTATTTGATGAAGTGGGCATGGAAAAACTAAGGGAAAAAGCAGTTGCCTTAACAGGTTTTCTGGAGTATTTGATAAAATCTTTGGCACATGACCAGATCCACATCATCACACCCTCTGATCCGGATAAACGAGGCTCTCAATTATCCATCCAGGTGATAGAGGCAGACAAGGGTTTGTTTGAGAAAATTTCTAAGGCAGGAGTGATCGCAGATTGGCGGGAGCCCGATGTTATTCGTGTGGCCCCGGTTCCGATGTATAATTCCTTTGAAGATGTATTTAAATTTTATTCGATCCTGAAAAAAGCCCTCCAGAACTAGCAAAATGAAAAAGGAAGATAGAATTATCATTGTAGGGGCAGGATTATGCGGCACGCTATTGGCCGTTCGCCTTGCACAAAGAGGATTTAAGATCGCTTTGTACGAGAAGCGATGGGATATGCGAAAAAAACAAGTAGATGCAGGGCGCTCTATCAACTTGGCATTATCTGATCGGGGATTGATGGCCCTCGAAAGTGCAAATTTAAAGGAGGTGGTCATGGAAAATTGCATACCCATGAGAGGGCGTATGATCCATGCCTTGGGTTCAGCCCCATTTTTATCTCCCTATAGCGGTCGTTCGGAGGATTATATCAATTCTGTTTCCCGTACGGGATTGAATATTACTTTATTGGATGCAGCTGAAGGATATGAGAATATAGAAATGATATTTGATGCCGATGTGGTAGATATAGATCTGAAGTCGGCCAGTATAAAATACAGGGATGTCCATGGCAAATTACATTCAGATGAAGGACAACTCATTATCGGCACTGATGGTGCCGGGTCTGTTGTGCGAAGAAATATGATGAAGTATACCTCAGAATTACTCTTTAATTATTCCCAGGATTTTCTGAGGCACGGCTATAAAGAACTGAGCATTCTGCCTGCTTCTGAAGGAGGCTGGCAGATCGAGAAAGAAGTGCTGCACATTTGGCCACGAGGCGATTTTATGATCATTGCACTGCCCAACCTGGATGGTAGCTTTACGCTAACCATGTTCCATCCATATGGGACTGAGATTGGGTTTAACAAGCTGGATACGAAAGATAAGATCGCCGATTTCTTTGAAGCGTATTATCCCACTTTATTACCGTATTTACCGCATTTACAGCAAGAATATGCCGAAAACCCTGTTGGAAACTTAGGAACTATTAAGTGTTATCCCTGGCAGGCCTTCGGAAAAGGACTGCTCATGGGAGATGCAGCGCATGCAATTGTACCTTTTTACGGCCAGGGAATGAACTCCTCTTTGGAAGATGTAAGAGTATTTGATGAAATCCTGGAAAAGGAAGGTACGAATTGGGATAAAGTATTTACACTCTTCCAGGACGCACGAAAAAAGAACACAGATGCCATCGCCGATCTGGCCATTGACAATTTTTATGAAATGCGCGACTATGTAGATGATATGGCATTTATAAGGAAAAGAAAAATAGAAATGCAATTGGAACAGGAGTTCCCGGAGTATTAT
>JAHHLF010000025.1 GCA_018679315.1 Bacteroidia bacterium
GCGGTATGCAGATCAATACCATTACCCCATTGAAAAGGTTTATGATTCAATGGATGAATTCCTGACAGATCATACACCGGAAGCCGTAACCGCTTTCGGAACCATCTATGAGCATCTGGAAGTCGTCGAGAAATTCGCACCCTTGGGGATTCATGTGATGGTAGAAAAACCATTAGCTGTTAGCCTGGAACATGCCCTGAAAATGGAGAAGTTGGCAAAGAAACACAATATTCACCTTCTGACTAATTATGAAACTACCTGGTATCCGACGAATCACATGGCTTTCGATCTGATACAAAAAGACAGTATAGGAGACATCCGTAAAGTTATCATCAGAGATGGGCACCGCGGACCTAAAAAGATAGGTGTCAATTCAGAGTTTTTGGAATGGCTGACAGATCCAGAACAAAATGGCGCTGGGGCCCTTACCGACTTTGGTTGCTACGGATCCAATCTGATGACCTGGCTCATGAAAGGTAAAAAGCCAATATCCGTAACAGCCATAACCCAACAATTGCAAGCAGAGAACAATCCCAAAGTAGAGGATGAAGCGAATATTATTCTTACTTATGATAATGCTACGGCGCTTATTCAAGCCTCATGGAACTGGCCTATAGGCAGAAAAGACATGGAGATATACGGACTTACCGGAGTCATCTATGCCGATAACAGGCATGACCTTCGCGTTAGAATGGCTGAGGGTTATGACGGATTCGAAGAAAGTCAACTGAAACTGGAAGAACGAGACCCTCCCTACCATGATCCATTTGCATACCTGGCGGCTTTGATTCGAGGACACATAGACCCTCCGGCCTTTGACTTATCATCCCTCGAAAACAATATGATCGTAATGGAAATATTAGATGCTGCGATCCGCAGTGCCCAATCAGGAAATTCAGTTAAACTGGAACCATAGCCTATCCCTGTTTATTTATCGAGTCCCCTCTTTCTTCTCTTAATATTGCCAGCAATACCCCATTCGTCCAGCCAAATCCATCCTGCACAGGGTATTCCCCTCCGCCAGAAAGCTTTGTAAGGTCCATAACATCATATTTTTCCAACAATTTTCCTGTCTGCTTGTAGACTTTAGTATTTAAAGCGATCCAGCGCTCTTTTAGGGTATTGGCCAATTCCCCATAGCCGTAATTGCGCAATCCCTGGATGGCGATCCACTGTAAAGGTGCCCACCCATTAGGTGCATCCCATTGCTGTCCGCTATTCACATTTGTTGTCACGAGACCTCCTTCCTTCAGCAATTCTTTTTCCATTATATCTGCAATATGCTCTGCTTGCTCCCTATTGGCTATCGAAAAGAATAAAGGGAACGCCGTTGCCGCTGTAATAGTTCCTGTTGATTTACTTTCGATAAAATTATAATCCGTGTAAATCCCCAGGTCATTATCCCAAAAAAGCCGCTGTATGAGCTGCCATCTTGCATTTGCCTTCGATTTGAATTTCTTTGACTTTTTCTTTTTTCCTTTAAGCTTCAACCCCTTAGCGATCATTAGCTCCAAATTATATAGCAAGCAATTAAGATCAACTGGCAGTATCTGCGTAGTCTGAATAGTTTCAAGCTTCATAGGATCGGCAAACCAGCGGCTGCTGAAATCCCAGCCGGATTCACAGGCTGAACGAATGTCTCCGTAGAGTTCTTTGCATTTACGACCCGATTGTTCTTGCAATTCTATATCATCCCCATACATCTCTGCCCGCGGATCGCGAAAATCATCCCAATACCTATTGAGGATACCCTGCTTAACCCTGACAACATGCTTGTATGCCATTTTTTTATTACGCAATTTCTTTTTTCCCTTCATCCAAAACTGGTATTCCAGTAAAAGCGCAGGCAGGTATTTCTTAAAAACCTTCTTGCTTTTGATTTCAGCTAGTAATTGGACCATACAGGCAAAAAATGGGGGTTGCGAACGTCCGGAATAATAGGTCCTATTTCCATTCGGAATATGCCCGATCGTTTGGATCAAGTGGGCAAAATTCTTTACCATAGATTCCACGATATCGAGTCGCTCACTAGCAACAAGGCCTAGCATCGTAAAATAACTGTCCCAATAATAAATTTCCTGGAAGCGTCCTCCGGGAACTATATAAGGATGTGGTAAAGGGATCAGAGAGGAACCTTTTACTGGTTTATCAGCCTTGCGAAGTAAGTAGGGCCAAAGTGATTCAATATGATCTTCCACACTTTTACTTGTATCGCTTTTAAAATCGGTATTACGAGCTGCAGTATATTTAAAATTTGCTTCTACAAAAGATTTAAGATCAAAATCGGCATCTTCCTTTTTTTTAGCAAATGCGTCAAGGATCTTTTTTGGTTTCTTTCTTGGGATCAGATCGGCGATCTGTTTTCCATCTTCCCACAATCCACTGCGGTGCATATCCCGAAAGAGATCGCCATAGATATCCTCTGGAGTTTTCAGTTTAGCCATCTTGTTTTGCTTTTTTTGTCAATCTTTTCAATGCAAAGAGAGCGATCAATAAAAGTACCATTGGGATCAGTGTATAGAAAAAGGCAGAACCTGCCCCAACGTTCTTAAACAGCCATCCTATGAGCCGTGAGCCCAATGTACCCCCTAAAGCAGAGAAGATCACTATCAAGCCCGTCATCGGGCTATGTAATTTCCTTGGCAAGGCACTTAATACTGCCGAATTTAACAAAGGATAAATGGGTGCTATGAACAGGCCCACAATAGGGAAGGCATAACCTATTAATGGGATATCGGAAAAAGTATTGATTATTCCCACTTCGGCCTCAACCGTTTTGGGCAATACAAAGGTGACCAAGGCCATCGCCCCGATTAAACAGAAGGCAAGGATCCAAACCCAATCGAATTTTTGAGCAAGCCAACCCGCTATAAGTCGACCAATACCCAATGACACGGCCAGGATACTGG
>JAHHLF010000068.1 GCA_018679315.1 Bacteroidia bacterium
CCCGAACGGACTCGTACATCACCAGGGGGTGTATCATTTATTCTATCAGTATTATCCGGATGATATCATTTGGGGGCCCATGCATTGGGGCCATGCCGTAAGTAAAGATATGCGACACTGGGAACACAAACCCATAGCCTTGTATCCTGACGAACATGGCTTAATATTTTCAGGTAGTGCAGTTGTAGATCACAAAAACACTTCCGGTTTCGGAACGGAAAAGAATCCGCCCCTGGTTGCCATTTTTACATATCACGATATGGAGGGGGAACAAGGGGGTGAAGATACATTTCAGACGCAAGGAATCGCGTATAGTCTGGATAATGGAGAAAGCTGGACCAAGTATGAAGGCAATCCGGTAATTGGCAATGAAGGCATCAGGGACTTCAGAGATCCAAAGGTTTTTTGGGATGATATAAGTGAGAGCTGGATCATGGCTTTGGTAGCCGGGGATCATGCAAAATTCTACCGATCTGCCGATCTTAAGGAATGGGCCTTGATCAGTGAATTTGGCAAAGACAAAGGCGCCCACGGCGGGGTATGGGAATGTCCGGATCTGTTTCCTTTAAAAGATCCGTCTACCGGAGAAGAAAAATGGATACTGATCATAAGTATAAATCCCGGTGCGCCTAATGGGGGTAGCGGGACGCAATATTTTATTGGCGACTGGGATGGCACTACATTTACTACAGACCAGGAAGGCGCCAAATGGTTGGATTGGGGAACGGATAATTATGCCGGTGTAACCTATAACAATGTGCCCAATGGAGACAGGATCTTTATTGGTTGGATGAGCAACTGGTCCTATGCCAGGGATACGCCTACTAAAAAATGGCGAAGCGCTATGACATTGCCGCGCAAACTCGCTTTGTTCCAATCATTCGATGGAATTACACTCACTAACTATCCCTTATCCGTATTTGATCCTAAGGAATTGAGTTATTCAACCATTAACCTGGATGCAGGAGCCAGTTTTACGGTTAATGCCGACAATTTCAACCAGTCGGAAGTCCGCTTTATTTTGGCAAACAATTCCACCCGTATTCAGTTCAGTAATGAGATAGGGGATCTGCTCGCTTTAGAGTTGGATTCGGAAAACAAGATGTTTACCCTGGACAGGACTAGATCCGGTAATACAGATTTCCAGGAGGATTTTGGCAAGGACGTACATCAAATGCCGGTACCTGAACTACCCGAAGATTTTGAAATACGTATCCTTATGGATTGGTCCTCTGTTGAAGTATTTATCAACGGGGGTCAGTATGTGATGACGGGGCAAATCTTCCCGCGGGAATTTTACACTCAATTGACTGTGGAAAATGGGTCGACCTACGATCTTAATATGGAACTGGGCGGACCCTTTGAGATTGAGCGGGTGTGGTGATTGGGAGATCCCAAATTCCAAGTCCCGAACCTGATGATTCCGATGGCATGAGTCAAACGCAATGTTTTGCGTTGATCTCTTTTTTCTACGGAAGTTAGGTTGTATGTTAGGGAACTCGTCACATATGGGAGGAGAATAAAAGTTTTGAAGCCATCCTGTGTAATTATCACAAACACAGACACCAAATACCATAAAACCGAACTTTATGAATCAATCTGACCAAAATGAGGATTCTACCAATAATGGAGCGGAACCTTCGAGCACCTATGTGATATTTCAGCTTGGCTCCTATCCCTGGCAATCCCAGGTGGAAGCTACCTCCGGATCAGGAATATTACACGAGGCGCAGCATGAGGTTTTTAATGCCATGGACGGGGTAGCCAGCTATTCCATATTTCCTTCCGGATTTGCCCGCCAAACTAATCAGGATATGAACAGGAAGGATGTTCGAATCTATGAAATGGACTCTGAGGTACCGGAATATAGCCATCCCGACGGGCACCGTTGGGGAGGGGTAAGTGAGGAATATGTAGACAGATTCATTTCCGATGTTGAGAAACTGGTATATGACTATATGCTGGAAATTGAAAATAGCTTAGAAGCAGGTTCTGAGATCCGGCTATTTATTGCTCATCATACTTGTATCAACAGTATCATCGCTAAAAAGGTAATGGAGAAGAGAGCTGCAAACGGCTATGCGGTTCCGCCCATTGTTATTTTTTTACACGGTACTGCTATGAAAATGATGGTTAACGAACTACGGGAAACTGCCCTAATTGAATCTGGGGAACTGGCACCCTCGGAAAGGAAATGGCCATCCTCATTTCACAAACAATTGACAGAATTGGGAGTTTTTAGTGATAGTAGCAAACCGGGAAATGCAAATCTTGCCTATGCCATTTCTGAAGATAATATGGAGGTGTTTTCCGAATTGTTTCCAAAGTTTGACAAGGATAAGTACATTTTGGCGAACCCAGGCTATAACAGTTGTTTTGTCCCTCGTCCTCATAATAAGTTATCAGATGTTTTGAAGGAAGCACGACTTAAACATTTGGGACTGACCGGAGAGAAAACCTATGCTATTCGGACTGATTACAAACACATGATTGTTTTTGTCGGACAATTTGTAGGCTGGAAAAGAATTGATGCCGTACTGCGCGCTGCCAGGATTTGGGAAAAGGAGTTTGGGGATGAGCTTCTTACGTTAATCGTTGGGAAACAGAAAAAAGAATACAACATTGAATTGCAGAATTTAAATGAAAGCCTTGGAAACAAGAACACTTGTTTTGTCGGACCACTGATGCAACCGGAATTAGCTAAATTGTTCGCTGCTGCAACTGTGTGTACGTTTCCCTCAAAAAACGAACCTTTTGGCATGGTGTTGATCGAAGCGCTGGCATGTGGAGTACCCGTAATAGGTGCTGATTCTGGAGGCCCCAGGGATTTTATGACCAATGATGTTGGTTATTTAGTGCCAGAAAGTGATGATATAGAAGTATTCAGCAAAAATTTGGCAAAAGCAGTTATCAAAGCGATCAAAGAAGACTGGAAAACTAAGATGTCTGAAGATTGCATTAAGGTAGCGGCGCCTTTTTCAAATACGCTGAAAACCAAAAAACTTCTGGAAGAAACACGAGCTTTGCTTGGTTGAGTGCTCTAGTGGGCACATTTCACGTTTACCAGGCAGTAGAAAAATTCAGATTCACCTTCCTTTGCTTTCCTGGAGAATAGTAACGAACCGGGCTAATAAATATTTCGTGTGAGATAGCCATTCTTAAATTTTCCATCCGGATCATAGGCCTTGGCCAGGGCCAGGAATTCGGGATGCTTCTCGTACCGGCCTTGTAGCACTTTCGCATCCAGGGTAAACAACTTGCCCCAGTGTGGTTTTACCCCATAGGGCGCCAACTCGGCTTCGATCTTAGGCAAGAGGGCATAGACTTCTTTCGGTTTGGGTTTCCAGGTCGTATGCAGGGCAACGCATTCTTTTTTATAACAGGGACTCATCCAGAAATTATCGGCGGCGACGGTTCGAATTTCAGAGATAAACATATGGGGGAATATTTCCTCCTTCATTTTCTCGAAGGCCATCAAGGCATCCGCCGCATTTTCCCTGGGGACGAAATACTCTGCCTGTAATTCCGCGCCGGTACTCGGCGTGAAGCCCATTTTGAAGTGAGGTAAGCGGTCATACCAGGGGCCGGGGACACCCATTTGTTCCGAACAACTTTCGGCCGATTGCTCGATCACGGGATGTACATTGTGCGTAGCTGCTTTTGCTCCGTAGAAATCACCACCCAATTCCGTGCCAGCATCATCAGCACGTCTTTTCACCCAAACTTCACTGACCTTGTTGTCCATCCAGTTCGTAAAATAGCTCACACTGTATCCGCTGGACATGATCTCATCAAACTGGGTAACGGCCACATCGAAGGGAAGATCTAAAAACACATGCTGAAGTACATCATAGGTTTCCTCGATTTCCAGGCTTACTTTGGTGATGATGCCAAAGGCGCCCAGTCCCACAACGACTGCAGGAAAATCGGGATGAGACCTGTCAATCGTAACCAGACTACCGTCGGGTTTAACTAATTCTACAGCGACGACCTGCGTGGCCAAACCCCCATTTCGCACACCGGAACCATGGGTTGCCGTTGCACAGGCCCCGGCCACCGAAATATGAGGGAGGGAGGCCAGATTTTTTAAGGCATAACCCTGCTCATGCAAAGCTTCGGCAAAGTCGCCATATCGTGTTCCGGCCTCCACGGTGACCGTTTTATTTTCCTTGTCAACTTCTACTAAGCGGTTTAACCTTCTTGTTGAGATCTGGTTGCTCGGACTATCAGCAATATCATTAAAGCAATGGGCTGATCCCAGGGCTTTTTGCTCGTCCAAATTCCTGACCAGTTCCTGTACTTCCTCAAGAGAGGAAGGCTCATGAAAATGCGGTGCAGTGTATGTATAATTTCCGGCCCAGTTTTTCTGCACAGAACGTATTTGCTGAGGGTTTTGCTTTCGAGGATTACAAGACCAGGGTAGTACTAAACCTCCGGCTGTGGCAAATGAAGAAAGTTGTATAAATCGTTTTCGTTTCATTCTGGAGATTTGAAGAAATCAAGATACGTCATTTTCGTTTATCAGACTGTACAAAAAACAGCTCCAGGATTCCCCGAAGTGAGCTTTGCTCTACTTCGGGGTTCCTTTGGTCCCGCTCCTGCAATTACAAAAAACCACGCAACCTCCGGTTGCCTGTTTCTTGTTTTCACAGGCCTTAAGAAAGCGAGCTTTCTACACCCTCTAAAACAGCAAACCCGCTCTCTCGAGCGGGTTTTTGTGATTGATGTGGTACCTCCAGGAATCGAACCAGGGACACACGGATTTTCAGTCCGTTGCTCTACCAACTGAGCTAAGGTACCAATATGTAAATGTTTACTCTTTTAAGTACCAAGTATAACTTATTAGCTAAACTTTTATTAGTCAATCCTGATGCCACAGGCCGTCAGGATGAGCTAAGGTACCAATATGTCATTTTCCTTCCAGACCTGCTACTCACCTAGTTTATATTCGAAACTTGAGAGGGCTAGTCCGCCGAAGCTGCGCCGTAGGCGTAGCAAAGGTGGACAAAGATAAATCCAATTTCACTAACTGCAAATAAAAAGTTAATTCCTAAGCTGTTTTTTTTCAAATGTTCATCTTTGTGGAATGAACCTGATCATTGATGTGGGAAATTCATGGGTAAAGATGGCAGTCTACAATGGCTCCCAGATCTTACACCATAAATCCATGCAACAGGAAGACCTGAAAGGAGAGGTTCAAAAAGTAATTCGTGCCTACCCTAAGATCAGCCATAGTATACTGGCTGCTGTAACTCCGGTTGCTAACGAGATCATCGATATCCTTAAAAAGAACTCGGAAACCCATGTATTGCATTCCGCAAGTCGGTTTCCTTTTAAAAACAAATACGGCACCCCGGATACGCTTGGTTTAGACAGGATAGCCTTGGTGGCTGCAGCTACCGAAGCTTATCCCAATACTAATGTCCTGATCATTGATGCCGGATCCTGTATTACTTACGATTTCCTCAATGCCAAGGGTGAATATCTCGGTGGGGCTATTTCCCCGGGAATTGCTATGCGCTATAAAGCCCTGAATACCTTTACGGCAAACCTTCCCGAGCTGGAGAAAACCGATAAAGCTGAATTGGTTGGGAACTCCACGGATACCAGCGTCCACAGCGGCATCATTAATGGCGTAATCAACGAAGTAGACGGGATGATAGAGCGCTATAGATCTGAATATAGAAAAGTGACCGTGATCCTCACAGGGGGAGACGGACAATTCTTGTCTAAACGACTAAAAAATACCATATTTGCCCATTCTAATTTTCTCCTGGAGGGCTTAAATTATCTACTGGAACTCAACAAGCATTAAATGATCAGGATATTTTTGGTTGCCGCTTTGGCGATGATGGCTTTGCAGATGTATGGACAGAACAGTACGATCTCGCCTTATTCCTACTTTGGTTTAGGTGAATTACGTGTTGGCGGGACGATAGAAAATCAGTTGATGGGCCGAATGAGCATGTATACAGATAGTGTACATCTTAACTTCAATAATCCAGCCGCTTACGGCAAATTAAAACTAACCACTTATGCAGCTGGTGTTAGCCTGAAGCAGGTGAAATTAGAGAATGGCACAGAATCACAAAATGCTAATGTGAGTGCCTTGGAATACTTGGCACTTGGTTTCCCTATAAGTCCGCATATGGGAATAGGCATAGGGATCATGCCTTATTCTTCGGTCGGATATAGTTTAAGTTCGCAAAGTGTGAATTCCAATGGCGATACAGTGACTAATGTTTTTACCGGGGAAGGCGGCTTAAATCAGGTGCATTTTACCCTGGGGATTAACCCTATCAAAAACGTCTACTTGGGCGCAACAGTTAACTACAACTTTGGCAATCTCGAAAATGAACGTATACAAAGTGTTGAAAATGTTCAATTTGGAACCCTGGATAGACGAACACAAAGGGTGAAAGGCTATGATTTTAATTATGGTTTTACGTATACACCAAAAATCACCTCTAAACATACTTTATTTACTTCAGTTACTGTTGATACCCAGGGGAATTTGGGTGCAGAGAATAGCCAGCGAATAGGATCTTTTGCCCAATTAAGCGGACGCGAAATAGAAACTATAGATGTAGACCTTGGGGCTCAAGGGCTGCTACGAACAGATGTTAGGGTTCCCACAACCACTACGGTCGGACTCGGATTTGGTGAGGATAAGAAGTGGTTTATTGGAGGAGAGTACAGTTTTCAGCAACTGAGTTCCTTCCGAAATGAGTTTATTGCCACTGAGAACCTGGGCTACCAGGATGCCAGTACTATCCGGTTTGGTGGATTTTTTGTACCCGATTACAGTACCTTTTCCGGCTACTTAAAGCGCATTACATACCGTGCCGGGGTACGCTTTGCAAAGACCGGTATGTTGGTGAATAATCAGGAAATTGATGATTTTGGCATAACTTTTGGTTTTGGTTTACCGTTGGGGAACTCGTTCTCCAATGCCAACCTGGGGCTAGAATACGGGAAAACAGGAACAACGTCGGCCAACCTGGTACAAGAAAATTATTTTAAAGTGATTATCGGGTTGTCGTTGAACGACAGATGGTTCCAAAAAAGAAAGATAAATTAAAGAAAAAATTTAGTACATTAACCACTTAAAATACAAGGAACTATGAAAACGAAATTTTACTTCATGTTGTTGGCGATCTTTTCAGCCCTTGGTGTTTCTTTTGCACAGGCTCAAAACCCCGAATGTATGACCAACTTATCCATATATGCGGAACATGCCAAAGTAAAAAATTATGATGCAGCCTTTACCCCCTGGAAAATGGTTTATGAAAATTGCCCGGCGATCAACAAGGCCAATTTCTCTTATGGGGAAAAGATCTTAATGCACAAGGTCAAAAATTCCTCCGGAGCTGAAAAGGACGGCTATATTCAGGACCTTATCACGTTGCACGATGCATCTATGAAATACTTCCCGGCCAAATTTCCAAAGGCGGGTGTAGCCATAGACAAGGCATTGTTGAAATATGACAACAAAATGGCTTCTGATACCGAATTATTCAATCTGTTGGAAAAGGCTTTTAAAGAAGACCGTGCAAATTTCAAGAACCCTAAAGCACTCTATTTATATTTCTCTAGCCTGGTAGATCTATACAACGCTGGTTCAAAAGATTTGTCAGATGTATTTGACACCTATGATGATGTTACTGAGAAAATAGAAGAAGAGAACAAGAAATTAACGGCTAAGATCACACAGCTACTTCCAAAAGAAGAAGCCGGCAGTCTTACTTCAAAAGAGAAAAGGCAGTTGAAAGTGGCTAATACGAATTCTGAATCCTATGGAAAGATCAATGAAAGTATTGATGCTAAATTAGGAGCACTTGCAGATTGTGGTAACCTCATCCCGCTGTATCAAAAGAATTTTGAAGCTAAGAAAAATGATATCAGCTGGGTAAAGCGGGCTGTAGGAAGAATGTTTAGTAAAGATTGTACAGACGATCCGTTGTTCAGACAATTATTTGAAGCGCAATTAGCACTGGAACCCTCTGCAGACGCATACCTTTATGGAGGTACTTTAAAGCAAAAAGCGGGTGATACTAACGGGGCGATTGCAGACTTTAACAAAGCCGTTGACCTTGAAACTGATCCGTATAGAAAATCTAATATTCTCTATAAGATCGCGACTACGGTACGCAAGAGAAGCAAGTCGCAGGGAAGAAGCTATGCACTAAAAGCGATCGATGCAAATTCTTCTAACGGGAAGGCATACTTGCTCATTGCTAATTTGTACGCAACCAGTGCGAATGCTTGTGGTACGACACCATTTGAAAAGCGGGCTATCTATTGGAAAGCTGCTGACATGGCCAGAAAGGCAGGAAGGGTAGATCCTTCGTTAAGCGGAAGAGCGAGTCGCTCTGCAGCCAGTTATAGCGCGAAAGCACCATCCAAAACGGATATATTTAATTCCGGATTGGCAGGACAGACAATTACCTTTAAATGCTGGGTAGGCGGAAGTGTGAGAGTACCAAGTTTATAGTCAACATGAGATCCCTAAGCGGATTTACCATATACAGCATTGCCACAGGATTATCTGTGGCAATGCTTTTTTTGTCATGTAAAGACACCTATCAGCGAATAGGAGAGGAAGCAGATGCGGTGATCTATCCCCAGGGAGTTGCAGAAAATTTTGTGCTCACCTACACGGAAACAAATGAGGATATGAGTACAGAGGACGAAGATACATCCCGTGTCGTTGCCATTTTAAATAGTCCGATCAGTGAAGATTTTGATAACCTACAATTCCAGTACCGGACGTTTCCCGATGGCCTGGAAGTTACTTTCTTTGATGAGGAGGGAAATCAAAGCTTCTTAACCGCTGATTATGGCATCATCTATTCCAATACTAACTTACTGGATTTGCAGGGGAATGTAACTCTCATAACGTATGATGGGAAGAAACTCGAAGCGCCTCAGCTGTATTGGGATAGAAAACTAGACTGGATATTTACCCAGCAAAAATTTAAATTTACAAATCCGGAAGAAGGTACAGTTATGGATGGGGAGGGCATGGACTTTAACCGGAGTTTTAACTTCCTTACAGCGCATAAGACGTATGGGCTGATGACTCTAAAAGAAGACGAATCATGATCAAAATTTTAAGGTATACAGAATATCTGTACCTGTTTGTTGCTATAATTTCGATATATAAGATCATTACCCTGTGGCAAGGGAATCGTGAAGACACGTATATCTTTATTTTTTTTGCCATTGTTTCTATTGCCATGTTCATTTTCAGGAGGCGATATCGGAAGCGGTTTGAGCAGCATAAAAGAGACCAAGGTTCAAACTAGTGGAAACCTCAATTATCATCATTCTTATTTGCCTGCTCCTCTCGGCATTTTTTTCCGGGATGGAGATCGCCTATGTGTCTGCGAATAAGATCCATATTGAAATAGAGAAAAAACAAGAAGGATTGCTGGCCGGTATCTTAAACCGACTCACCAAAAAGCCATCCAAGTTCATTGCTACCATGCTTATTGGCAACAATGTTGCCCTTGTCGTATATGGATTATTCATGGGGGATCTGCTCATGGAGTGGTTTCAGGGATTCCTGCCGGCTTCCAGTGGCTTTGTTGAGCTTATGCTGACAGATTTCAGCCTCTTAACACAGACGATAATTTCAACGATTATTATCTTGCTTACAGCCGAATTCCTGCCTAAAGTGATCTTCCAGATCTATGCAAATACACTTCTTAAGATCCTCGCCTTACCGGCCTATATATTCTACCTTCTTTTCTCCATGATCTCAGAATTTGTGATCAAAGTATCAGACCTCATTTTGAAAACATTTTTCAGAACAGATGGAGACCAGGTACAATTAACTTTTAGCAAGTTGGAACTGGGGGATTATATTACCGAGCAAATGGAATCTCTAGAGGAAGAAGAAGATATTGACTCCGAGATACAGATCTTTCAGAATGCCCTGGAATTTACCGAAGTTAAAGCGCGGGAAGTGATGATCCCCAGAACAGAGATCGTAGCTGTAGAATTCCATGAGTCGCCCAAAACCCTGGCTGCTCTTTTTACGGAGACCGGTCTTTCCAAGATCATGGTATACAAGGAAAATATTGATAACATCATTGGATATGTCCATTCCTACGAATTGTTCAAAAAGCCCAAGAGTATAAAAAGTATTCTCTTACCTGCCGAAATGGTTCCGGAATCTATGTTTATCCATGAAATATTGAATGTTCTGACTAAAAAACGTAAGAGTATAGCCGTAGTCCTTGATGAGTATGGCGGGACATCAGGAATTATGACGGTAGAGGATATTATTGAAGAACTATTCGGTGAAATTGAAGATGAACATGATTCTACCGACCTTGAAGAAAAACAGATCGATACAGTTACATATAGATTTTCTGCCCGCTTGGAAGTCGACTATCTCAACGAAAACTACAAATTTGAGCTCCCCGAAGGCGAAGAATATGAAACCCTCGGTGGATTGATCGTGCATGAAACAGGAGAGATACCAGAGAAGAATGCAGAGATCCGGATCGATGGTTTTCTTTTTACCATCGATGAGGTCTCCAATACAAAGATCGATCTGGTAATTCTGGAAGTCCTGGAACGCGAATAGCCTTTTAGGCCTTCAAATTTTAAATAGCCAATAGAAAACCTTAATTTCGCGAACTCAATAAAATAAGCAGCGCATGGCAATTTTAGAGAACATTAGAAAACGTACAACCGTACTGATCCTGATCATTGGTATGGCCTTATTTGCTTTCGTGATCTCCGGTATTTTTACCGGGAATGATATGGGAGGTGGCAAGATAGGATCCTCTGTGGCAGAGATCAATGGGGAGGAGGTATCTATCGATGAATTTCGTAAACGTATAGAACGGGCATCAAGGTTGTCTCGTGGCACTTCATCCATGCAATTGGTAAATAGCATTTGGAGCCAGATGGAACGAAATACGATCCTGGGACAGCAGATCAATAACTTGGGGATCTCAATAGAAGAAAACCAGATCATAGATGTGATCAAAAACAGTCCGGGTCTTTCTCAAAATCCACAATTTCTGGACGAAAACGGACTTTTTGATGAGAACAGGTTTCGGGACTTCATTGCAGAATTGCGCGCAAATGCACCTACACAATACGAAGATTGGTTACAGGATGAAGCTTCTATTGTCCAAAATGCCAAAGAACAGACGTATTTGAACTATATCAAAGCTGGTTTAGGCGCTACCTTAAAAGAAGGTGAGTGGGATTATAAGCTAGCCAATGATAAGGTAGATCTCCGATATGTACGTGTTCCTTATGCCTCTATTGCTGATAGTGCGATCGTTGTGACGAAAGATGAGATCGCTGCCTATATGAATGATCGTAAAGAAGAATTTAAACAAGAAGAAGCGCGTGATATTCAATTCGTGTATTTTGAAGAAAAACCTTCGGTCGAAGACGAAGCGGCCATTCAGGAATCCATCAAAAAATTACTTGGGGATACAGTAGAGTATTTTGAAGAAAGAGATACCACAGATACAATTCCCGGTTTTAGGAATACTACAGATGTGGAAGCTTTTTTGGCACGAAATTCTGACACAAAATTTGACACCATTTTTAAAGCTAAGTCTGAGTTGCCTGCCCAATTTGCCGATTCTTTGATTGCACTCAATATAGGAGAGATATTCGGCCCTTACAAAGATGCCAATGCATTTAAGGTGACGAGAATGATGGCTAAAAAACCGAATGGTTCTGTAAAAGCCAGCCATATCTTATTGGCATATGCAGGAGCTGAAAGGGTAGACCCTTCCATTACCCGTACCAAGGAGGAAGCAGAGGCCAAAGCAAATGAAGTACTGGCCGAAGCCCTTAAACCCGATACCGATTTTGCCACACTTGCCAGAAATAATTCGGACGGACCTTCGGCACCTCAGGGCGGCGACCTAGGATTTTTCCAGGAAGGCATCATGACACCTAAGTTCAATGACTTTGCTTTTGGAAATCCTGTTGGCCACGTTGGTTTGGTGGAAACAGAATTCGGATATCACATTGTCAAGGTGATGGAGAAACAAGATTTAGTTCAGATCGCAACCCTAAGCAGGGAGATAGAACCTTCTGAGGCAACGATCAACACATTGTTTACCGATGCTACTAAATTTGAAATGGCCACAACAAGCGGTGATAAAGCCTTTACCGATGTAGCAAGGGAAAGCGAATATATTATCCGTCCTGTGAACCAGATCAAGGCAATGGACGAAAATCTTCCCGGATTAGGTGCCCAAAGAAATATCGTTCAGTGGGCCTTTAACAATGATACGGAAGTAGGAGATATTAAAAGATTTAATATTAACAACGGCTATGCTGTAGTTCAATTAACCGCTAAATACAGAGAAGGTCTAATGGCGGTCGAGGATGCCTCTGCAACTGTATTGCCACAGATCCGTAAGGATAAGAAAGCCGAACAGATCATGATGGCAAATGCCGGCAAATCTTTAGAGGACCTGGCATCAGCTAATAATACTGTTATCTCTACGGCAACAGCTTTGACGGTGAAAGCACCAACCATTGCCGGAGCAGGTAGAGAACCCCTTGTTGTGGGAACTGCATTTGCACTGGAACAAGGAGCAACATCCGGACTCATAAAAGGAGAAACAGGGATCTTCATGATCGAGGTTACCAAGAAAGAAGTAGCTCCGGAACTGGAAAACTATGCAACCTATGCGAATACACTGGGCACTTCTAATGGCACCCGGGCTAATACGGCAGTATACAACGCCTTGAAAGAGAAGGCAGAGATCGAAGACAACCGATCAGTATTCTACTAAAGAATTTAAAGGATCAGTTCAGAATAGGGGATTACTACGGTAAACCCCTTTTTTTTGAAGTATTCTCTGGGATCCGACTCGGCAGTAGCCAGTACAAAATCACCGCCCCATGCCCCCAGGCTTTTTATCGCCCAAGGATAATCCGGAAACAAGGCTTCCCGGACAGTCGGGATGTTTAATACTTTACTAAGCAGCTGCTCATGTTTCAACAGCAAGGATTCAAATATGGGGCGATCCTTACATTCAAGGACCTCCCGTGTCAGGGAACTTATGGTATCCATGAGTTCAGTCGATTTGTCCTGAAGCTTTCTATATTGATCGATAGCCTCTGCACTCCGCCTCTTTTTATTTAAATAGACAAAGTAAAGCTCATTAGTAAATGTTGGCTCAAATCGGACCTGTTCAATGACGGGTTCCCCCTTTTCCAGGTGATATAAAATAGCACTTTCGGCCTGCGCACAGGCAATATCATATCCACTTCCTCCAAGGGTTTTAGATAAGAGCGAAAAAGGATCTACCTCAGCCCATTGTGCAATGTTGTTGATAAGCGTAGAGGATGAACCCAGGCCCCAGGCCCTGTTGAATTCCAGTTTCGTAGTGATCTTTGTTTTTAGGACAGAATGCTCGAAGGAAGGATTTAATACCAACGCCTGTTCAAGGATGGATGCCAGAACAGCAGCCGTTTCCTGTGTGTTTTTAGAGGGTGGTGTAAGAGACGAAAATTTAAATTTACCTTGGGAATCCAATGTAAAATTGGCTTCAAACCAAGTTTCTCCCTGCTCGTCGAGACTTCTCCAATGCAGTCCATCGCCTTCTTTTTTTTCAACCGTCAGTGACTGGCCTAGCCGTGTCGGTAGAGCCAAACCAAGTGCACCATCCAGGATGGCATATTCACCGGTCAGCAGTAATTTGCCATGACTGTAGTAGTACTTCATTTAGGATTGCCTGATTTGTTCCAACACCTCCTGAGCAGCACTAAAACTCACAGTTGCCGTTTTGAAATGGGCTACTACCTTTTCCTTTTCCGAAGTGGACGCTCCTAGTTGATTTAGTATATTCAATAAGTGCATCTTCATATGCCCTTGTTGGATACCCGTTGTAACCAGTGACCGGAGGGCTGCAAAATTCTGTGCCAGTCCGGCTACGGCCACCAAGATCATTAATTCCCGGGCAGAGGGTTGACCCAGTACTTCCATAGAGAAGCGAACAAGCGGATGTAATCGGGTGAGTCCGCCTACTGTCCCAAGTGCCAGTGGAAGATCCATTCGTAAGGTAAATTGTCCTTCCTCTATCCAGGCTTCGGTCAATCCTTTATAACTTCCCTCTCTTGCCGCATAGGCATGAACACCTGCCTCTATAGCACGGAAATCATTGCCTGTGGCCAGGACAACAGCGTCTACTCCGTTCATGATTCCCTTGTTATGTGTGACAGCCCTAAAGGGTTCTACCTGTGCAATTGTGACGGCCTGGATCATTTTCCTCGCAAACAGAGTGGCGTCCATTGCATCTTCATCCAGTTCATTTACAGGACAGCTTACTTCTGCCCGAACTAGACAATCCGGCACGTAATTGCTTAAAATACTCATGACGATCTCTGTATTGGGATGTGCTCCGTCCGGGTACTCGCGTGCAGCTATTTCCTCTTCCCAGGTGGCAGCTAAATGCTCCAGGCAACTATTGATAAAATTCGCGCCCATAGCATCTTTGGTCTCAAAAGTGGCGTGCAATTGAAAGTAATTTTCGAGCAAGCTGGTTTTGTTCCGCAATTCAAGCTCCAACAATCCCCCTCCGCGTGCCTCCATATTGCGCATGATAGGTTTTAAGTCCTGTATTAATTTAGGTTTGAGGGCAAGGAAGGCTTCTTCTAGCCAGGATGTATCTCCGCTATATGTAAAATGAACCTGGCCTACTTTTTCAGTACGCAAAACCTCCGCTTTGAATCCCCCTCTGTCTAGCCAGTATTTAGCGGCATTGCTCGCTGCAGCCACTACTGAGCTTTCCTCAACGGCCATTGGTATGGCATATATTTCGTTGTTTATCAAAAAGTTAGGCGCAATACCCAGGGGGAGATAAAAATTAGAGATCGTATTCTCTGCAAATTCGTCATGGATCCGTTGCAATTCCGAATCATCATTCCAATATTGCTTGAGAAGTTTTTTGAAGCCCTCCGGATCATGGGTAAAATTGGAGACGATCCAATCAATTTTGTCTACCTTGGAGAGTTTTGAAAATCCGTCGATGCGTGCTGTCATTCGCCCATAGTTAATGGGCCTAAAGATACGGATTCGCCCTGTATTTCACTTTTGGCAAAAGGGGTTGATTTTGAGTATTTGAATTGGGTTAAAATCACGCGGAATACACCATTTTAGCGAAAATATTAGTAAACTTGGAAGTTTTTATACCACTATGACGAAACATATCTTCTTTCGCCCCTTGCAAGTCATCCTTTTGATTTGTACTACCCTTTCCATAAACGCCCAGCAAAAACAGATCACACTGGAAGAGATTTGGGATGAAAGTTTTACCCCAAAGAGAATGCAGGTCCTTCGATCTATGAACGATGGACTCCATTATACGGTGCTAAAGACAGATGCTGAAACTAAAACCAGTAGAATTGAAAAATACGATTACAAGACTTCAGAATTGATCGAAACATTGGTGTCATCAGACATGCCCAATGTGCCTTATTTCACTTCATATTCCTTTAGCGATGATGAATCTAAAGTACTTCTGGCAACCGAAGTAGATAAGATATACAGGCGCTCGCGCAAGGGAGTTTACCATGTGGTTTCTTTAGAATCCCGTGGGATCTTAAGCGTTGCCAATGAGAAAATACAGGAACCTGCTTTTTCTCCGGATGGTAGTAAAATTGCGTATGTGTGGGAAAACAACATCTACATTAAGGATTTAGCGACTCCCGGTACCAGGCAAGTAACAGATGACGGAAAAAAGAATGCGATCATCAATGGGATAACCGACTGGGTATATGAAGAGGAATTTGCTTTTGTGAGGGCCTTTGAATGGAATTCAGATGGAACACGCCTCGCCTTTTTGCGATTTGATGAGCAGGAAGTGCCTGAATTTTCAATGGACATTTACGGCACAGGGCTCTATCCGGATCAACAGGTATTTAAATACCCAAAGGCCGGTGAAGCCAATGCGAAGGTTTCCCTTCATATTTATGATCTGAAATCAGAACAGAAATCGGATATTGATCTGGGTGAAGCTTATTACATTCCACGAATAAAATGGATGAATGATAAAGACTGGTTAACTGTGCAGGTGTTAAATAGGCATCAAAACCATCTGCAATTTTATGGAGTGGATGCTGCCAGTGGGCGTGCCGATTTGATCATGGAAGAAAAGGAAGAAGCCTATATTGATATCACAGATGACCTCACTTTCCTGCCTAATGACGACTTTATCTGGACTAGCGAGGCCAGTGGAAATAACCATATATACATCTATTCCAAAGACGGCTCAGAGAAAAAGCAATTGACCCAGGGGCCATGGGAGGTAACTCGTTATTACGGTTTTGATCCCGAATCTAAGCGAATCTTTTATCAATCTTCAGAAAGACATTCCACACAAAGAGATGTGTATAGCATTTCTGTCGATGGTAAACGGAAATCAAGACTTACCGATGAGAAAGGTACGAATGGTGCTTCCTTTAGTTCCTCCTTTGCTTATTTTATCAATACACACTCAAGTGCCACATCTCCTCCTTCCTATCAATTACATGAAGCCAAAAAAGGCAAGATCGTTCGAACCATTGAGAACAATGAAGCCCTGCAGCAAAAATTGGCGGGCTATGAACTAGCTCCAAAAGAATTCTCAACGATCAATGTAAATGGAAATGAATTAAATATGTATATGATCAAACCGGCAAACTTTGATCCTACTAAAGAATACCCCTTGTTCATGTTTCAATACAGCGGACCTGGTTCACAACAAGTGGCCGATCGTTGGTTGGGGACTAATGATTATTGGCATCAATTGCTGGCAGCCAAGGGATATGTGATCGCTTGTGTAGATGGTAGGGGAACAGGTCTCAAAGGCAGGGATTTTAAAAAGGTGACCCAGAAGGAGCTTGGAAAGTATGAAGTTGAAGACCAGATCGCAGCTGCTGCAGAATTGAGTAAACTCCCCTATATCGATGAAGACCGGACTGGCATTTGGGGTTGGAGCTATGGCGGTTTTATGTCTACTAATTGCATCTTAAAAGGGAATGATGTATTTGAAATGGCTATCGCTGTGGCACCGGTTACCAGCTGGCGCTTCTATGATACCATATATACAGAGCGATATATGCAAACACCACAGGAAAATGCCTCCGGATACGATGATAACTCCCCGTTGAACTACCCTGAGCTTCTAAAAGGGAACTATTTGCTTGTTCATGGTTCCGGGGATGATAATGTACATGTGCAGAATACTACCCGCATGGTGGAAGCTTTGATACAGGCCAATAAGGAATTCGATTGGGCCATCTACCCGGATAAAGCGCACAGCATAAGAGGCGGGCAAGCAAGGCTTCATTTATTTACCAAGATGACTCGTTTTGTAGATGAAAGTTTTGCAGTAGAACCCGAAGTTCAAATGCCAAAAGAAACACCAATAAAAGGATAATAACACCAACTAAACTGACTCAATATGGAATCTAATGTCACGACTAAGGAAGAGCAGCAGATCTGGGGACACCCAAAAGGCCTCTTCTATCTCTTTTTTGCTGAATTATGGGAACGGTTTAGCTTCTATGGCATGCGTGCCCTGCTCACGCTGTACATGGTCAATGTCGTCTTTGAAGCCCTTATGCAACGGGATTATGCTGCAGCAGCGGTTTACTCGGCCTATGGGTCACTTGTCTACGCTTCTACCGTAATTGGAGGTCGTATTTCTGATACGATCCTCGGGATGCGGCGTTCAATATTCCTGGGGGGTATCCTTATGGCTTTGGGCCATTTCACCCTGGCCATAGAGCATGATGTTACTTTCTATCTGGCCCTTGCCTTAATCGTTGTTGGGAATGGATTTTTCAAACCTAACATATCCACTTTCGTAGGATCGCTATACAAAGATGGAGATCCAAGAAAGGATTCGGGTTTTGTGATCTTTTATATGGGGATCAATATTGGTGCTTTTGTATCACCTCTTCTATGTGGCTGGTTAGGCCGTGAATATGGCTGGCATTACGGATTCGGACTGGCAGGCATTGGAATGATGATAGGTCTGTTGTTCTTCTGGAGTGGGATCCGGAAAAATGTGTTTGGCAGTAAAGGAATGGCGCCAAATGATACTGTTTTGGAAAGGAAAGTGATAGGGGTCAAACAAAAAGTACTGGTGCCTGCCTTAGCTTTTATTGCTGCTCCTATTGTAGCCATCCTTCTTTCTTCTTACCATCCTTTGGGTTCGGAAGGAAGTTTCTTTGCGGACCTGAATATTGTGAATGTCATATTCTATCTGATCGGAATATTTATCCTGGGATATCTGGCCTACATTATGTACAAGGCTACGCTGGATGAGCGAAAGAAACTATTTATGGCTGTGTTGATCACTTTCTTTATGACCATATTTTGGGGATTTCATGAACTTTCAGGAAGTGTGATCACCTTATTCGCAGATCGGAATGTAGATCTGTTCCTTGTTGATGCAGCTCAAACGAATTCGATTAATCCGGTATTTATCATCATTTTGTCTATACCGATCTCCATACTATTTACCTACCTGTCTAAAAAAGGACTTAATCCGCGCACGCCTTATAAATTTGGACTCGGATTGGTATTTGCAGGAATCAGCTTTTATATACTTGCTATAAGTAAAGGAAGCGCTGATGCCGATGGTATGGTTCCCTTTGCATACTTACTATTTATGTATTTCTTGCTTTCAGTAGGAGAACTCTTTATGTCGCCCGTAGGTTTGTCAAAGATCACGGATTTGTCACCAAAACGTATCGTTGCTTTTATGATGGGGGTTTGGTTCTTATCCTCAGCTTTTGCCTTCCAGGTCGTTGGATTTATTGGGAAACAATTGTCTATTGAAAGTACGGATGTAAATGTAGGCGGATTGGAAACTCTGGACGTGTATACCGATGGGTTTATGTTGATTGCCAAATACGCTCTCGGGGCGGGAGTTATTGTTTTAGTAACCTCACCTCTAATGAAACGATTAATGGGCAAGGTTCATTAGAATCGTTTCTATTCAAAATAAAAAGCGCCTTTTTCGCCCGTATAGTGAAAAGGGCGTTTTGCTTTAGCGCAACTCGCGCGCCAGGCGTCTATCAGATAGGTATAGTTGCTTCCGTCTGCAATGATCCGCACATTGGGATGTGAGGCCAGGACCCTATCTACATTGATCCTTGGATTATCTGTCAGGATTATGAAATCTAAGGCTTTCGATAATGTATGGACCGCTGATCTATCTACCAAAAGGATGTTTTTCCCTTTCCATACATACGAATTCTTCAAAGGCTTAAACTCCCACTCTTTGATCCGATTTTTCACAGCAGCGTTTTGCAAAAGAGAGGCACTGTAAGCATCCTCCTTCTTTCGGATATATACATTGGCCTGATCTGCATTTTCTTCAACCAACAGGGTTTGGGCTATCTGATGGTACAGGATGAGTTCTGATCTGTTATTTACATGCAATTTTTCTCTGAAAACCCAGGTTTGAAAGAGGATAATACTAAAGCCCATGAGCCAGATGAATTTAGTTTTCCGAACCTCAATTGCGGCAATCAATAATATTAATGCGCTATAACTTAAAAAGATTTGAACGCCATCAAATGGGATATCCCTGAAAATGAAGAATTCCTGTTGTGCGATCCAATGGATCAATGTATTCATTACGATGAGTAACTGATCGTATAAATTAGTCAGCAACACCGGTGTACTTTGTACTAGACTAAGAGCAAGAAGCAGGAAGCCAAAGCCGAGGACAACACCTAGCATTGGAACTATTAGTAGATTGGAAATAAAGAACAAGCCTGGAAATTGATGGAAGTAATAAAGACTGATAGGCAGTACGCCAAGCTGGGCACTTAAGCTCAAGGCAAGCAATTGCCAGAAATAGCCGAGGACTTTTGCTTTGGGTTGCCAGATCCTGATAAGCCTTGGAAATAACCAGATAATTGCCAATACTGCGGCATAGCTCATCTGGAAACCTGCCTGGAACAGGTAATTGGGATCCAAAACTAGGAGAATAAAAAACAGGGAAAGGGCAATGATATTATAAGAGTTGCCTGATCTTTTTATGATAAGGGCGTAGGTGACAAAGCTAAACATGGTAACGGCCCTAACCACACTAGGTGTAAATCCAGCCAGGGCAGCATAGCCCCAAAGGAAGATCAGGATACTTACCAATTGTATATGTTCACCCCCTGATATTCGACGCAACGGGGCAAATATGAATTGTAATATCAGCACAAGTATACCAATATGTAATCCTGAAATGGCTAAAAGATGGACGGCACCTGCATCTTTATACCCGGTATATAAGGTAGCATCCATAGTAGTGCGCTGGCCTAGTAGCATAGCTTGCATAATGTCTTTGCTATCTGCTTCCAAGGGCATTTCATTTATCTTTCGGCTAAGATGCTCCCTGACCCTCCCTATCCTTCCCCTCCATGTTTTTGTTGGACCGGGAAGGGTTAAATA